>CAMYJL010000075.1:0-9955 GCA_947258645.1 uncultured Nitrospinota bacterium | reverse complement strand
AAATTTCCACCCTGTCGGACCTGAACCTGTATCTATTTTTTCAGTATTGCGGTCCGGGTGTCCTCAGGGATTACACAACAGGACATGCAAGTAATTTTTCCTTTCACGTTGAAAGGCAAATCGCGGTGCCGGAAGTGGGAATCTCCTTACAAGGAATGGGGAAGATAAGAACAACCTGAAATTGTCTTGAATAGTTAACTCCTCTATCTCGTTGATTGATAGATATGTTCGCTGAATTGGCGATAAAGGACAGTATTCGGTTTTTACAGTTTGGCAAAATGAAACGGGGTTCATGTCTTGTAAGTAGTTGATAAATAAAACGGTGAAAGTAATCAGGACTTTGGCCCGGGACTTGCTATTAAGTAGGGAAAATCAATCCTTCTCTGGGTCGGAAGGAAAAATTTGGGGGATGGGGAAACATGAAACAGGTGGTGTTGCTGACGGCTTTTCTGATTGCAATTACGGGGCTTCTGATTTCGGGGCTGACGGTTGCCCAGGCGGGGGAGCGAATCCTCCTCGCAAGCGCCGGTTCAGCCCGCTTCCTTTCGGATGAAGAGCTGGGAGCGGTAACGGGAGGCGAACTCACGATATGCGGGCCATCCTCCCAGAGAGATAAATCGTGCGGGAACAACAAAGACGCCCGCACCCAGATCATTCTCTGGGATGAAAGAGGGCCGCTCGGGAGACCTTCCCAAAGTTCCTCGGGCTCGCACACAACAACAACCGGCGGAAGCATAAGTTTCCGGTCCGATGTCAGGGTGAGTCATTAACCCGGCAAACACACAAACCCGGCGATGCCGTTTAACTGGGAGGAGGTGGTGTGATCGAGGAGTGATACGGCCGAGTAAAAAAAAGGAAAAAGGCATTCTATAGGCATTTTTAAAAAATTTGAGAGCACAAGACAATCAGCAGCAAAAGCAGTTTGTAGCGCAGGAAGAAGTTGTATCCACCATAAGGGGAAGCACGGATCATCCCCGATTACACCTGAGTCAGGGGAAGCACGGAGCATCCCCAACCACTCACTAGGGAGAAACATCATGAAGCGTATTTTTATGAGCATCCTCGCAATTGGGACGGTCGTTGCTCTTTCGGCCGGTCCTGTCTTCGCTGGTGGAGAAGTCCTCTCCGACGGCGATCTCGACTCCATCACGGCGGCCAACTTCAACGGTGAAAGCAAGGACACCCTCGTTGGCGGTTCCGGCGGCGGCGTGCAGAACAACGACGATTCGCAGCGTGACCTGATGGCGCTCAACAACGTGAACGCCAGCCAGAGCAACGTGGCCAACCAGGCCAACGTTCTCTTCACGATCCAGAGCCCCTACATTTCCATCGTGAAGCAGGACAACTACGCCGACTTCAACTACGCCAACAATGGCGACAACGGCATCTTGGCTGAGGCCGTCGTTATGAAGACCCCTTGGTACGCCAAAGACGATGACGTCCTGCTCGGCGGTGCCGGCGGCGGCGTGCAGAACAACGACGAGTCCCAGAAAGACCTGATGGCCATCAACAACGTGAACGCCAGCCAGAGCAACGTGGCCAACCAGACCAACCTGGTTTCGACCTATACCGGCAACAGCCACTTCGCTTACATCAGCCAGAAGAACGTCGCCAGCTTCCACGCTGACAACGGCAGCAATTGGACCGCTTTGACTTACATCAAAGATCCCAAGAACAAAGACGACCTCCTCATCGGCCAGGCCGGCGGCGGCGTCCAGAACAACAACGAGTCTCAGCGTAACCTGATGGCGCTCAACAACGTGAACGCCAGCCAGAGCAACGTGGCCAACCAGACCAACATCGCGGTTGCCGGCGTGGCCTTTGGCCAGTTCAGCATCGTGAAGCAGAGCAACCAGGCCAGCTTCAGCGGCCAGAACGGTGGCAACTTCGTCGGCGGCTCGATCGTTGCCGGCAGCCACGGCCACAGCAACTAGTAGTAGCTAGGACGACCTTGAAGTTGATTTAACTCCGGTGTTCGGGGCGGCCCTTCGGGGCCGCCCCCCACCTTCGGCTTTTCAGCCGGGCGGTTATCCGGCGAACATAGTCATATAAGGAACGGAAAAGTGAAAAAGCTCGCACTCATAATTGCGGTTCTGGGGATGCTGGCCATGACCGCTCCCGCATTCGCGGGCGGTTCCGGGACGCTCCTCTCGGATCAGGAGTTGGATACGATATACGGTGCCAATGTCGAGAACGACGATGAATACGAGCATGGCCACGGCCATCACGGTGGATTTGGTGCTTATTTCGGTGGCGTGAACATGTCCCACGCCCAGGGCATCGTCCTGGTCGGGACCATGGTGAACAGCAATTCCGCCATCCAGATCAATCTGGCGGTCGTCGGTGGGGACAATAACGGGCGCATTAGAGGTACGAACACTGTCAACAACGGATTTCTGCTTCCGTAAAGATGCTGGCGGTGCCGAAACTGGAAGAGAAGAAAAGCTGGAAAAGAAGAGAAATAGAAACGGTTCGTCAATGTTGAAAAGCGAACGGATAAAGCATATGCAAATGCCCGATTGTATTAGGTTTTTGCCAACCCACGAGGCAGGCCATGAAAGGGAAAGTTATGAGGGGTAAGGCAACAAGGGCGCGTCTGTTTGGGTATTTGATAGCGGGGCTCATCTTTTCATTCGCCTTTTTTCAAGCGAATCCCGCTTCGGCCAATTGGGCACGCGCAATGAGTGATACGGAATTGGATACTGTCTTCGCGGGCAGATCCATTCGATTCAATTGGAGAGCCAAGATTAAATTTACCCATCGCAACGGGTTCAAGTTTAACTTCAGCGCAGGGGGCACCTTTAGGGCGCGGGCAGGCCACGATGGCAAATTCAGAGGCGAAGCGGCTTTGCTGGGCGGCCTCTTTAAAGTGGATGCGGGCGATGGCGACCTTCCCACCCCCACAAACCCAGGCGCGGTGGTGGTCAGCACGAAGCCCGGCGGCACTCTGCAGCAGGGGGATCCCGGAACATCAGTTGTCAGCTTTAGCGTCGAGAAAGAAGGCGGCAGTGGCCCAGGTAATGTGCAGGTGAGTTTTAACGGGGGTGACACCTCTGGCGGCCAATCGGTCGTTTCGTTCAACGGCGCCAATGTTGATTCCAATATCGGGGTGAATATCGCCGTTATCAAGAGCTCCATCGCCGCGAACGGCATCGGGAGCAGAATCAGAAGCACCGTGACGAGGACCGTCCGGAGAGCCCTCTGCCTCGGATGTCCTTAAGTCAAAAGATTGTTGCGCGTTGCAAAGTTAGGCCCAGCAGATTCGCGCACAGGTTGAGTGGACAAGCAAAACGTTTGGGCGGCATTTAAAAGAAAATGCAGCGTGGAAATGAGAGAATGCAGTAAATTGTTATTTTTATATATTTATTTTTTGTGAAATGAAAATTGCATTCATATTTTTGTACCGCATTCATGAAACTATACTGGGAGGCCACCAGGATGAAATCATCCCGAATCACGGCCCTGATGATATTGGCTTTATTTTTCACCGTTTCTTTCAGCAGCACCGCGAGCGGATTGGAGTTCCCATTCAATAACCGGGGAACCACGTTGAGGATGCCCTCCACCACCTTTCGGGATCTGAAAACCCGGAATCTGGTTTTCCAGCAGTACGATTTCAGCTGCGGGGCGGCCGTGATCTCCACACTCCTGACCTATTATTTCGGGGAGACCGTGGGTGAGAAGCAGGTCATTTCGGGATTGTTCAAGGAAGTCAATATGCAGAAGGTCTTGAAGCGGAAGGCTTTCTCTCTTTTGGATATGAAACGCTTCGCCAGGGCGCGCGGTTACAAAGCTGTCGGTTACCTGATGGATTTTGATTTCCTGGCCGAGTTGAAAGTGCCGGTTATCGTACCGGTGGTCATTCGGGATTATCACCATTTTGTTATCGTCAAGGGTCTTGTCGGTGATCGGGTCGTCGTCGCCGATCCGGCGCTCGGCAACTATACGATGCGTGTGGGCCGATTCCTCGAGATTTGGCACACAAAAGGGAAAAAAGGGAAAGGGATCGGTTTTATCCTGAAGAAAAATAAACCCACGGGTCCGATGGCGGAGGAAGAGTTGCGCCTGAGAGCGAAGTTCATGGGCCATCGAGATCAGGGAAACATGGTTCAGTTGGCTTTGCGGCCTCCCACGCTGATTCCGGGTCAGTTGCAGACCATCACCGGTCCCATGCCCGTGGGTGGTTCCGCCCTGGAGTTTTTTGGGATTCAGGCACCGGCGCCGATTCCGCCTTCTACGGAAAGAAGCTCTTTTTTGAGCGCAGTACCATGTTTCCAAGGGGCCGGGGAGAAGATTGTTCACACCGGCTTGAAAAGCGGTTTTTCGGAGGTGGGGGAAGGCCGCGTCCGAAAAGGTTTCTTTCTACAAATAATGGTCTTTCAAGGAAACCCCTTCCAGCTTAAGGCCGCGGAAGGGGTTTTTATATAAGGACTTGGAGCCCGTTTATCTCCTTGGACTGAAAAAGCCCCCCCGCCGGAAAGAGAAATCAGGAAATACGGCACCCTCCCCCGGAACAGGGGAAAAAGGCGAGATTTGAGTGGCGGGAGCGAGAAATTCCGCGACGGCGGCGCTCCTTGGACGGCACAGGCGGATAAGATAATACAAGCAAAATAATGTTGACTGGTCATCGGAAAAACTATAGATTTCAATTACTTCAGTATCGGAATGGTACTAAGGATTGGAATTTGAGATCAGATGCAGAATCGGGTCATAACAGTCACCCTACCGTTCTCTGTTCGTTATCACCCTCATGAACAGATAAAGGTTGGGGCGGTTTTTTCCTTTTGACGGCCGGTGCTGGCTGCGGGGAGACCGGGAGAGGCTACATTCTTTTACTTTCCCTGGAGGGAGGGGAGCCGATTTGGAGAAGTTATGTGGGTAAAAATTAAGCATTTTGGCCTGGTAGGAACCATCGGTTTCATCGTGCTTCTTGTGATGGCATCCCCCTCCCGTGCTGCGCAGAGCCAGGATGAACCCCCGAAGACACAGCTTTCCCTGGAGCGGACTCTCATCGAGCGGGGAGGACTTCTTCTCCCGCCGGGTACCGCGGAAATCGAACCCGCTATCGAATACCAGCATTTCTCCACCCGGCGGATCGACGTTTCTGGCTTCTCGATTCTCCCCACCCTCATCATCGGTGTGTTGGAGACCGAGAAGGTTCAGCGTGACATCCTCGATGCGTCCCTTACGGCCCGGGTAGGCGTTTTTCGCGACATTCAGGTCGAGATCCGCGTTCCTTACCGGTTTGCCTGGGACCGCACTTCGCAAACCGCTTCCGAGACAAAGTCGAGAGACGATGATATCGGTGACATTGAAGCCGCGTTGTCGGTTCAGCCCATCAAGGAAAGGGGATGGATCCCCGACGTGATACTGGGCGTCAGAGGGAAATCGACCACCGGTAAGGATCCGTTCGGCCTTGATACCGAGAATGATATTCCTACCGGCACGGGGCTTTGGAGTGTGACGGGGACTATCACCATGGTGAAATCAAGCGATCCGGCGGTTATCTTTGGCGGGTTGAGCTACACCCATAACTTCGACCGGAGTGTGAAACTCCGTGTAGGCGATACGACCGATACGGATATCGAACCCGGTCACACGATTGGCTACAACATTGGCGTGGCCCTGGCCATTAGTATCGACCTTTCCATCAACATGCGTCTTCAGCAGAGTTTCACCTCCAAGTCAGAAACCAGAACTGCCGGTGGAAACTTCACCTCCGTATCGGGCTCTACGCTGAACGTCGCTGTCGCATCTTTCGGCATTACGTGGGCCATCTCTCAGAACACCTCGGCGGACGTATCTTTCGGGATTGGTTTGACCGAAGATTCCCCAGATGTGACAGTTCGTTTCGCGATTCCGGTCCGGTTTTCGAACCTGTTTGCCGACATGTCCGACATTTTTAAGCCTAAAGATGGAGAGGGAGCATAAAGCCGGTTCTTCTCTCTTTTTAGCGTCATCCAAACCCCCGATATGCCCCGCCATGTGGGCGTATCGGGGGTTTTTTTTGCCCATTCCCCTTTTTCGGACTGATTTTCGCACACGCCCGGCGTTCAGCGAAAAAAGCATCTTGGAGATGGTTTTTCTGGATTTTCTCCCTCCCTTTCATTTCACCACACAGACAGATTGTCCTCGGCGCATAAGAAGATAAACATTTGAATTTAATTCGTTTATGTTCCATGGAAGAAGGTTTTGCGCTTGCGGAATCCTGCAAATTCTCGAAAATTTTGCGCATATCCATCGAATGTGTCAGGTGTAAAACAGACGTATTAAACTTTTACAGGTCCCAGGGGTCCGAAATAGTTGCCAATATCACCTATAATGATTAAAATCAATAACTTAACCATTTCTCTATTTTGGCCCATCTCTTGCAATCCTATGTAATGCAATTACTTATTAGGAATCATGGCGAAAGGATTCAGGAGGTTTTAGAAATCATGCAAGTATCCGCCCGGTATTTTTCCATCTGTCTTATGCTCCTGGGGTTTCTTCTGACGCCGCTCTCCAGCGCGGTTGCGGCAGATGCCAAGCCGTTGAGCGACCTCCAGCTCGACGATTCGCGGCTGACTGAAGAGGCCATCGTATGCAGGAACCTGGATAAAGATGACCCAAAAGTAAATAGCAGCGATGGGACGTTCTTTATTTTGAGGCCCAAGACCGAGACGGTGAAAAACAAGAAGACTTTTCTTCTGAACACCGCGAAAAATGGGGAAAACACCGATAGTCTGGTGGCGCTCAGCGGCAACGTTGTCCCGGAAGGTGCAAAAAAATCTTCTGATATTCCCTTTGCCCCCGAGGTTCTGGAAATCAGCCAGACCCCGAATATTGCGGATAATCTGGGTGTGGCCTGCTCTTTTGTCGGCGGGCCCCGGAAACAAAACAGGATTTCAGAGCTTACCGACGCCCTGGAAGACGGCGAGACGGGCCCCGGCAAAGTTACCACCCGGCGGCGTTTTCGCAAGGGTCCGAATGGCGGAAGGGGCCGTTCCAGCGGTTACCGCCTGCTGAATCCCTGCTGGTAAGTTTGAAGCCCGATTAATCTAGGCAGTCGATGTTTCTGGCCGGTTCGGCGCACACCGAACCGGCTTTCTTTTTCCCGAATTCGCTGTCCCATACAATGGGGGTGCGGATGAGGTTTTACCTGAGCGCAGCTACCATCCCCCCCGGCTTCTCCGTATAATCAGGTTGATATTAAACGAGCTTGAACAGGAATCATTTCCCGCCCCATCGGCTCATTTATCCCGAGAATCAGCGGTGGATATATTCGGGTGAAGCGGCAAACAAGGCGCCGAAGGTTGATTCGGAAAACGGAATGAAAAAACAACGTTTTCTGGAGATGTCTTCGGTCCAGGCCAATTCGAACCGCCCTGCGAGGACCATGTTCGGTGAGTCAGGCCAGACCCTTCCGCGAGCAGGCCATTGAGAATTTAAACGCGCTTCCCCCCTTTCCACTGGTTTTTTATAAAATCCTGGACATTACCGAGAATGTCCATGGATCGAGGGATGAGCTTCTCCGGGCGCTCTCGCTGGATCAGGCCATCGTTGCGAAGGTGCTTCAGATAGCCAATTCCGCTTATTACGGGTTAGAGAAGAAGGTATCTACCGTTGACCGGGCTGTCGCCTTGATCGGCGAAAATATGGTCCGGGAAGTGGCTATTTATTGCTCGACCTATGTTATTTTACGGCGCCCTCTCGCACGGTTTCGTCTTTCGGCCAGACAGTTCTGGGAACATTCAGTGACGGCTTCCCTGGCCGCGCGGTGTATCGCCACCCGAAAAATCCCCCATATTCGAGAAAAAGCGCTGGTCGCCGGCTTGCTCCATGATATTGGCAAGCTGGCCATGGATGGTCTGATCGACCAGAACCTAGAGGAGGAAATCCAGGAGAGATTAGAAAAAGGGCGCCCATTGGATGAAATTGAAAAGGATCTCTTTGGCATTGACCATTGTGAGGCAGGATGCTTGTTTGCCGAGAAGTGGTCGTTTCCGGACGATATCCGCGATGCCATCTCCTACCACCATCGGCCCGGGCAGGCCGCCGACCACCTCCATCTGGTTTATCTCATCCAGGTTGCGGACAAGATAGCCCACGTGTTGTCCGCGGGGATCAATATAAAAGATTTCCTTGAATTACAATTGAATGCGACTGATTGGGACGCCGCGATCGGATATCTCGGTCTGTCGAGAGATGAAGCCGAGCTGCTTTTCCCGGACATCGAGGCCGAACTGCGTGGCAATGAGGTTTTTCTGGAGCTCTGAATCCGAAACGGTCCTCGGTTCGGAAAAATATCCGGCTCGAAATCAATTCGTTACGAAGGTTGTCGTTGTTTCCGCAAGGGGATTCGTTGACATCAAAATTCGCTCCATCTAGAATGAACGCAATTAAAAATCTTTCCTATCACAAATAAAATGTTCTTTCCGACATTTCTCTGGTGGGGTTCTCCCGCCTCCGGCCGTTCGCCCCGGTCGGCGTAGATGGTGAAAAGAACTTGAATGGGTTCTTGGTGACCTCAGTTGAGGGCGTTCCATGGCCGTATCTGTTTCCTCGTATCCAAGGGGAAACGGAATTCGCTTCACGTTGTTTGAGGGGAGTGAAGCGTAAAATGAGTTTTCTGATAAGGTAAAGCAATGTCCTTTATCTCAATCATTGCTGCACGTCAGGCTTAGGGGGGAGACCGGCCCGATGGTAACTCGTGTTCTTGTAGTTGAGGACAGCACAGAACAACGTGAAATGGTTCAAAGGGGCCTTTCCCGTTCCGGTTATCAGGTATCGGATGCGGCTGACGCTGGGCAGGCCATGGAGATGGCACAGGCCGATCCGCCCGACCTGTTTCTCATCGACCTCCGTCTTTCCGGGAGCGATGGTTTCTCGCTTTGTGCCGAACTGAAGGCCAATCCTCGACTTGCGCTGATCCCCCGCCTGCTCATGTCCGCTGACAACACGGTGGAAACCCAGGTGAAAGGGTTGCTGGAGTATGTGGACGACTATTTGACCAAGCCCTTTGATTTCCAGATTCTTATGGCCCGCATGGAGGCTCTTCTTCGCCGTGCGAAATTTCAAAATTCCCGGAACATGGATGCGTTTTCCATGAATGGGACTTCCGGCGCGATGAACGGCCAGGGCACGCGGGGGGCAGAAGAAAAGCTGCTCGGCCACTGTGATGCAATGCGGAATATTGTTTCCATGCTGAAGAAATTCTCACGCAGCGAAGCCCCCGTTCTTATCTTGGGAGAAAGCGGAACAGGGAAAGAGCTCGTTGCCCGTACTCTTCATCTGCAGAGCGCCCGTAAAAATAGCCCTTTCGTCCCGATCAATTGCGGGGCCATCCCGGACAACTTGATCGAGGCTGAGCTTTTCGGGCACGAGAAGGGTGCTTTTACCGGGGCCGTCTCCCGAAGGAAGGGTAAGTTGGAGATGGCCCACGGAGGAACCCTTTTTCTCGACGAGGTAGGGGATCTCACGCTCTCATGCCAGGTCAAGCTCCTTAGGTTCCTGGAAGACTTTCTCGTCGAGCGCGTCGGAGGGACCCGGCCGGCAAAAGTGGATGTCCGCGTGGTGGCGGCTTCGAACCGGAACCTCTCCGAAGAGATCTTCGCCGGCCGTTTTCGGGAAGATCTGTATTACCGCATGGCCGTTCTTTCGGTCCAGTTGCCTCCTCTCCGAGAACGGGGAGACGATAGGGTGATAATTGCCCAGGAGATATTCAAGGCATATGCAAAAGAATCGAACCGGCAATTGAGAGGATTTTCGCGCGGAGCGCTCAAGGCCATACGGGGATATCACTGGCCGGGAAACGTCCGCCAGTTAATCAACAGCATTCGCCGTGCCATCGTCAATGCGGAAAATGAGTGGATAAGCGCGGAAGATACCGGGATTGAATATGAGGAAAAAAAAGGCATTGGGAAGGATGGCATCTCCTCGCTCAATGAGGCGAGAAGGATTGTTGAGCGAAACC
>CAMYJL010000074.1 GCA_947258645.1 uncultured Nitrospinota bacterium | reverse complement strand
CCAACTCGCTGTAAAAGAGACCGAACGTGACTGCGGAGCGTGCTTCGGCGATTTGGGTAAGGTGCGGTTTCCGGGATGAAAACTCGATAGATGCAAAACCGCTGGCGATAATGATCGCAATCCCGATAAGCCACAAAAAGCGGGCGGATTTCATTTCATGACCTCTTATTGGTCAATGCAGTGATTCTGCGGCAAAAAATCGGAAATTGGGGATAAAAAAATCGCGCCGTGGAAAGGGATTGGCGTCAGATAAATTTTCCTCCGGCTGGTCCCTATTTAAAAATAAATTCCTAAAAACCCTTTTGCAACAGGAATACGGCCCGTTCCTTTTCCGGATTCAATCTTATTTGAAAATATCATTGGTTTGAACGAGTCCACCTAGACGCCGTTCAAATTGGTCACCAACATGGAATTCCAAAATACAAATCGACGAAGAAAAATAAATCGACATTTCCCATATGTCTATTTGACCGTGAACATGCTCCCTTTTCGTGCCAGGATCCAGAGAGCATACTACCATCGCAGGGGGCGAAGCAAAAAATGCTATGATAGACTCCGAGCAAAAATGAAAACCGGAGCCCGAAACGGAACCTGATCGTCGAAAGAGGAAAGGAATCCCCGATGGACACCGCCAGAATGTCCGGCTACGACGAGCGCCTGAACCGCTATCTCCGGCTGAGCGCCTTCCCGGTGGCGGTCCGGTTTATCAAAAGCTGGGACGAGGTCCCCCCGCGGACGAAGCGCCCCTCGCAGGACATGGGCAACCGCTTCACGACCTGCCAGGCGGTCGCCATGGCCCGCCGCTACGGGTGGGCGATGGCCCTCGGCCGGGAGGACAGCAGCTGCGTCCTCGGCGCGATGGCGCTCGGCCTCGAAAAGCGCCTCGATCACTACACCGAGGGAAACCTCTGCATCGACCTCTACACCGAGAATTTGGAAGCCGGCCGCGTGAGCGAGGAGAGCGTCCCTCGCCTGCCCGATGGGGAATACCTCGGCGTCCTCGCCGCGCCGCTGAACCGCACGGCCTTCGAGCCGCACACCGTCATCATCTACGGCAACGGCGCCCAGGTCATGCGCCTCGGTCAGGCCTGGCTCTGGAAGCGCGGCGGAACGATCTCGAGCGAGTTCCGGGGGCGGGTGGACTGCTCCGACATCGCCATCGCCCCCTACACCACGGGCGAGCCGCAGATGATCGTCCCCTGCACGGGTGACCGGATCTTCGGCCAGGTACAGGATCACGAAATCGCCTTCAGCTTTCCTTTCGGCGCGATGGAGGAAATCCTCGATGGGCTCGAAGCCACCCACAAGGCGGGCGCCTCGCGCTACCCCGTGACGAACTGGCTGAACTACACCGGCGGCTTTCCGCCCTCCTACGAGGGATACCGGGAGATGCTCGACGACACCGGGCCGCAGGAGGGGCCGTAAAGTTGGAAAATTCCCGGGTCATTTCGCCAAAGACGAACAATGGGGGATATTTCATTGGCCTGCTCCCCCCAATCTGAACCATTCTGAGCGCGACTTTTCTGGTGAATGGGCATCTCTCCATTTTGGATCAATCTCCGGGGTGCAGACCATGACGCCCGCCCTCCCAGGAGTTGCACCACTCCCCATACAAGCCCAGAGACCGTGAGCGGGTATTTCACTCCGCGTTTTTGCGGCCGCCCCGATTTCTGCTATGATTTCATTCTCCAGTGGTCCAACTTGGTCGGTTTCTCTGTTTATCAATCGTTTCGTGGTGTTTTTCTCATTGAGAGGAAGGGGAGCCTTCATGCAAAAAAGCAGACGTTGGACGATTTCTTTCATCGCGGCGGCAGCAGCAGTGGCCCTGACAGGGGCCTGGGCCTACTCCCAGATGCCGGTCCCGCCCGATTTCCAGCTCACCCAGACGAAAGACTATACTCCCGTCACGTTCAGCCACAAGAAACATGCCGTCAAGAATCCCGATTGCACCGTTTGCCATGTCAAAATTTTTCAGATGAAAAAGGGCACGACGATCCCGGGAAAGCCGTTCCTCATCGCGGACATGATGGCGGGCAAATACTGCGGTACATGCCACAACGGGCAGAAGGCGTTTGCCGTGGCCGAATGCGTGAAATGCCATCCGAAAAAATAGCGCCTTTCGTTTGGGCGCATGCAAAAACTTTTACCCAAACACGCCTCACCGATAAATGAAAAAGACCGGGGAGAAACCATCTCCCCGGTTTTTTTTTCGTTCGGCTCGACTCCGCCATGCGGGCGCGCTAGTCGTCCAGGCGCTTCATCCGGGGATCGAGGACATCCCGAAGCCAGTCCCCCAGGAGATTGACGCCCAGAACGGTCAGCGTGAGAGCAACCCCGGGAAAGAGGGTGAGCCACCAGGCGGTGTCGAGAAATCCCCGGCCCTCGGCGAGCATCCCGCCCCAGGTCGGGGTCGGGGGGGGCACCCCCATTCCCAGAAAGGAAAAGGAGGATTCGATGATGATCATGCGGCCCAGGTAGATGGTGGCCACCACGATGCAGGAGGAAAATACATTGGGAAGGAGATAAATGATCATGATCCGGAGGGTGCCGCAGCCGGCGGATCTTGCCCCCGTAACCATGTCGGTCTCCTTCAAGGCGAACACCTCCCCCCGCACCACCCGCGTGTAGACGGTCCACGTCCTGAGCGCGATGGCGAGGACGATGTTCTGGAGGCTCGCCCCCAGGATCGCAATGATGGATATGGCGAGCAGGACGAAAGGAATCGCCAAGGCGGCGTCCACAATCCGGCTGATGACAGCGTCCACCTTGCCTCCGTAGTAGCCCGCGATGAGCCCCATTGCGATCCCGATAAAACCGCTCATAAAGACGGCGGCGAAACCCACGATGAGCGAAACGCGAGAGCCCCATATAATACGGCTCAAGATGTCGCGCCCGAGCCGGTCCGTGCCGAGCCAATAGGTGTTGCCCGCTTCATCCACGAAACCAGGGGGCTTCAGGTGACGCACCAAATCCTGAGCCAAGGGGTCATGGGGCGAAAAGAGATAGGGCACGATGGCCCAAATGATTGCCATGACAAGGCAGAAAACGCCGAAGAGCGCCGGAGGCCGTTTTAGGAGCTCGCGCAGCGCCAGCTGCAATTCCGTGGGGCCGCGCTCGTCCAATTCCTGAGCGATATGAGGGGAAAGGCCAGCGTCAGTCGCCATTCATCATCTCTCCACTATCTCTAGCTGTATGAAATGCGCGGGTCGAGCCACGCATAAAGGATGTCCACGGCCAAATTAACGCCCACGAACATGAACGAAAGCAGGGCCACCGCCGCCTGGACCACCGCGTAGTCGTTGACATTGATAGATTCCACCACCAGCCAGCCCACCCCCGGCCAGGCAAAGACGACCTCGACGACCACCGTCCCGCTGAGCAGGCCGCCCAGCTCGAGGCCGATGATGGTGACGACGGGGATCGATGCGTTCTTCAAGGCATGGCGGCCGATGACAACGGCTTCGGCGATTCCCTTCGAGCGCGCCGTATTCACGAAGTCCTGGGCCATCACCTCGAGCAGCGTCGAGCGCATCATCCTCATGATGCGGGCCGTGGCATAGAGGCCGGCGGCAAGCGCCGGCAGGATGACGCTCTTCGCCTCCCGGTAGCCTGATGTCGGCAGCCACCCGAGAATCTCTGAAAATAAAATGATGAGCATCAGCCCCAGCCAGAAGTTTGGGATGGACTGGCCCGCCATCGACAAAACCGAACTGAAGTGGTCGATCCAGGATTTACGAAAAACGGCCGAGAGGATCCCCGCTGGGATGGCGATCACGAGCCCGACGAAAAGGGCAAAGACAGCGAGGATCGCCGTGGCGGGAATGCGCTCAATGACAAGGCCCATGGCGGGGACATTGTGGTAAAACGATTCTCCGAAATCGCCCCTCAAAACGCCCAGATTTTTATCATCGTGGCCGAACAGAAATTTAAAGTATTGGACGTAGATCGGCTGATCGAAGCCCATTTCTTTGTTAAACGCGGCAACTTCCTCTACGGTGGCCTCATCGGGCATCAGGACGTCGGCCGGATCCCCCGTCATTTGGAGCATCAAGAAGACGATGAGGAGGACCAACCACAGGACGATCAGACTTTGCAGCACACCGCGGATGATATAGGCACGCATAAAACCGCCCTCGAAAAACCAGATGGATTTTGCGATCCCGAATTCATCCGGGCGCACCACCGGCTTGAAAACGACCCGTTATCGATAACAGAATAAGGAAATGGTGCCCATCTATTCCGCTACGGTCAAGGTGGGGCCGGGGAGGCCTTCCCCGGCGGTGGGGCAAAGTGTATTGGCTTTGTCGGGAAATGACTTCGTTTTTGAAAACATCCAATTATAGGGAGAAATCGGTGCCCTAAGGGTGGGCCGAATTGATGAATTTCCCGTTGCTAAGTAGTTCGATACTGTATTTGTGCCGATTCCCCTTGTGGTACATCTGGGAATATTGGATGGGATCCCCCTTGGGTCCGTAAACGAAGGCTTCGACGTAGAATACCGGATCGAGAATCCCGATCGACAAATGACCGGCGACTTCGCTGTCCGCGGTTCTGGCCTCGAAGGTCTGGCGGATTTTTCCGAGAGGAAGTTGGAGCCGTTTTTGGATGATGTCCAACATGTTGCGGTGCTCGATATCCCTGCGCGTCACTTTTTTGGCCAATTCCGGCGGCAGGAAACTTATAGTGTAGCAAAAGGGAAAGTCGTCCACCATCCGGAGGCGCCGAATCCGAGTGAGGCGGTCCTGTCTGGAAATACGAAAGAATTCCTCCAGGTGGGGAAGGGGGGGCATATCTTCCATGGATATCAGCCGGTGCACCTGCTCACCGGAGAGATTCTGCTCGATGATTCCGGTCAGCTTGATCTTTTCGGGACCGGTGGGGGATTTCGCCACGAAGGTTCCGTTCCCGTGTTTGCGGTCCAGGAGTCCGTCCGCTTTGAGAATGGAAAGGGCCTGGCGGAGCGTCACCCGGCTTACCCCGAAAGATTTCGACAACTCCATTTCGGTGGGAAGTTTTTCGCCCGGGGTTAGCTCTCCCTGCTCGATCTTTTGGCGCAGCAATTCCACGATTTGATAGTACAAGGGAACAGATCGATCTTTGAGCGGGCTTTTCTTAGTGAATTCGTTCATTTTTTTCCTTCTCAGGAAACCGGAAATTCCCATCCAAAAAAATGAACAGAATCATTATGTTAAATTATTTACTTAAAAAAAGCTTGTCCTCACGCACAATAAGATATTTGGCATTTAGATTATATTTCGGCACTTCCCGGGAGCACTTCTCCTTGTGATCGGCTTCTCCTCGTCCGACGTCTCCCGCAATCACGTGAGATAAAGCGACAATGGGTTGCCCTCCCAGCATGTAGCGGCTGTTGGGGCTCAGAGCCACTCGCCCGAGAATGAATCGCGGTTTGGATTAGCCATTTGGTGCTAAAGTCCCTTTATTCAATCAACTTTATGGGTAATGTCGGTTATTAATCCTTCTCTTGACTTTCCCGAAACAACTTCGCAAGATGTATTAATAATAATACCACTCAATTTCATAACCACAGGGTTTTGGCGGTTCAGCATGTATTTGCTCCACCGATCCAGAAAACGGTGCGACAGATCTCGTTTGTGATGAAAGAACCATCATTTAAAGGAGGAAGTTGCTATGCGAAAGTGGTTAGTCGTTTTTCTCATCCTGGCCCTCGCCGGCTTCGCCGCGCAGCGTGCCGAGGCATACAAGGGAACGCTCAGACTCGCCGTCCATGGACAACCGGCAACCTGGGACCCAGGAAAAACGCCTGGGTTCATGGGCACCATGTTGTGGCCGTGGACCTACGATACCCTCGTTCAGGCGGACTTGAAAACGGGCAAGCTCTATGGCTGGCTGGCCGAGAAGTTTGAGCGCGTCAACGCCTCGGCGTTTAAGTTCACACTTAGAAAGGGCGCTGTTTTCGCCGACGGGACGCCGGTCACCTCTGCGGATGTCAGGTTCTCTATTCACCGCGTCTGGGAGGACAAAGACCTGCAGAGCTCGGTGAAGTCCTACTACAAGGACATCAAAGAGGTGGAGATCATCGATGACAGGACCTTCATCATCCACGCAAAAGGTCCGATGAACGATCTGCCGGCCCTGATGAGGACCTGGGGCCATGTCATGAACCGTAAGGCCGTTAAAGGCAAGAAATACTCCGAAATCGCTCGCAATAGCTATGGCTCGGGCGCCTACATCCTCAAGGAATGGAAAAAAGGCCAAAGGTTCGTGATGGAAGCGAATCCCCGGTGGTGGGGCAATAAAAAATATCCCAACCGGCCGAAAACCCTCATCATCCGAATCATCAGAGAGCCCACGACCCGCGTGAAGGCCCTGACGACCGGGGAAATTGACTTTGCCATGAGAGTGGCGCCCCAGTTTATCGATCAGATCAATGCGAAACCGGGCCTGAAAGTTCTCACCACGCCCAGCATCCGCATCTATTACGTTGGCTATTTGACCAAGCATGGTGGGCCCATGGCGAACGTCAAGGTCCGCCAGGCGATAAGCCACGCCATTAACACCCCGCTCATCATCAAGACTCTCCTGCAGGACCGCGCCGATCCCTGGTTCCAGTTGATCCACCAGGGGATGGCGGCCGGCTACAATCCCAAGATGAAATCCTGGTACCCCTATGACCTGGCCAAGGCGAAGGAGCTCTTGAAAGAATCGGGCTATGAGAAGGGTTTTAAATTGACCATGATTTCGCCCCGAAACACGATCCCTGCAGATGTTCAAATGTGTGAGGCAATCGTCAGCATGGTGCAAAAGATCGGGATCGACGCCAAATGTCAAGCCTCTTCGAAAAGGGTCTGGAGAGGGAATTTCAAGAAATACTCGAAGGGCACGTTAAAAGGAAACATGATGTTTATCTCCAGTTACGGCAACCAGGGCGGCATTCCGGGCAACAGCTTCCGCGGCGTCATGTCCTGCGGCGGGAAATGGAGCCCCCATTGCTTCAAGGAATATGAAACGATGATCGACAAGGCGTTGAGGACCGCCGACACGGACCTTCAGCAGAAGCGGCTTGAGAAAGCCAATTGGTTCATGCACGACAAAGCCACCCACAAACCCATCGCCAAGAGCCATGATGTCTACGGCGTTAACACGAAGGTTCTAGACTACAAAATGCGCTACGATGAGATGACGCTTCCATGGAGTTTCGAAATGAAAATCCCTGGTTCTTGATGACATAAAGAGGCAGGACGCAATACGGATTCACGGCGCGGGGGGCGCGAGCCCCCCGCGCTTTTTTTGGTTGTTTGCAACCTGACGGGAATGGCATTGGGGAGAAGCACATTAAAAAAGACATCTGAGGGAGCAAACTCTAGCACAGATGGATATCGCGCTGAGCGCCACCGCCCCGACCCGGCAGGGCACCTTCCCGAAGGAGAAAACCATCCGGTCGTATAGGATCCGATACAATCCACCTCCTCGCTTCCTCCCGACTATTTGACCTGCCAGAACTAGTCGGATTACGCTATTTGGCATTCCAGAAGTTTTTCATAGCCGTTTCATCCGCGTGGATTGTGTTTTGCAAAGGGAAGGGAATGCACAGATGTCCTTTTTTGGAAAAGATAAATTTGTCAAAGAATTTATCACCCACCTGGACGCTATGTATAACTTCGCACGCTGGCTCACGAAAGACTCCGATGAAGCAGAAGAAATAGTTCATGATGCCCTCCTGAAAATTCTTTTAAACGGAAATTTCAAAATACCGAAATCGGAAATCAGGACTTATTCGTTTGCTGTTATAAGGAGGGGTTTCATCGATCGCGTCCGCAAGGGGAAATATGAGGTTACATCCAATCGCTATCCCGAAAATGAATTTAATATTACTTCCGAGGATGATTCGAATTTTTTATTCAATCTCGAAAAAGAGAATATTCAAAAGGACATTGAGAGGGCCCTGGAATCCATTCCTGTTGATCTTCGCTCGCTTGTGGTTCTGGCCAATTTCGAAGGATTTTCAGGCGATGAAATCGCCAAGATTGAAGATATACCTCCCGGGACGGTGAAAAGCCGGCTCCGCAAGGCTTATCAGCTTCTGCGCAGGAAACTGATGGATTACAGCGAGGAAGTGAAAAAATGACTGGCCCACATGAAGATCGCGATTTCCAATCGGACGACGCCATTTCGAATTTATTGACTGAGAATTCGGTTCGCCATCAGGCGCCCGATCGGTTGCGCCAGAAGATATCCAGAGTCGCCAGTGAAGTCAGCAACGAAGCCCGCTGGATGAGGCGTCAATTCTGGAAAGCCGGGTTAGTTGGCGCTCTCGCTGCGAGCCTGGTCCTGTTCGCATCACTCTGGGGATGGGAATGGTTCAACGACGGGAAAGACCCCTATGATATCGTTGCCCAAGAATCGAGGTCGTCCTACAAACGCCTGATTCTGGAGGGAGAACTTGAAAAGGCCGAAACGGAAGAGAAATTCAGCAGGGAGGCGGTGTTGGAATGGGTTGAAAAAGATCCCCACCTTGTCCCCAAAGGACGTGTTCCTGGCATAGGGGGGTTTCATTTGGATACAGGAAGAGTGATTGAAATTTCCGGCCAGCCTGTCGCCGAGATGGTTTTCAAGTTCAACAATCTCATCTTTTTGGTCACTGTTATCAAGGATGAAGATGATTCAGATTCCCCGGATGTCCTCAAGGAAGCGTGGACAGTCCGTTCCGACGATTCTTACCAGACCGTGATGTGGTCCAAAGGCTCATCCATATACGCCCTTTCGGGTGAGGGGTCCTACAACGATCTGATTTCGCTTTCAAAATTTATTTCTCCCTGACTGGATTTGCGCCAATTAAACGATTTTCCCCGAGAGAAAATCTCATTTCTCTACGAGAAAACTACCGGATTATTGCGCACATATTCGATATGTTCATGATGCCGGCGGGGATTTTATCTTTTTACGCCTCGGGGAAACGCTCCTGGCCAAGTAACATTGGGCCATCGAATCCTGTGACTGCAAATAGACCCCAAGTGGCAGGGCAAGTGAATGATGTTGAGGACGCTCGGGATGATGTCGCCGCCGATTCAGGTGGGCAGTTCGTTCCGTCTGTCGCAGAAAACTTAAAAATATCAACGCTCAAGCGTCAGCAGATTATTCTCTCCGGATAAAAATTATTTCTTTTTCAACCAAAAATAAATTCCACCTGCCCCTACTGGCACAATGATAATCGCCAAGGCAATACCAAAGACAAAAACACCTATGATCGCGAGTCCGATGATGCCCAGACCGAATCCCACTCCCCATAACTTTGCGCGGTTCAATTTGACGGTCCTTTTAAATGGCAAAATGAAAAATGGGCAAATTTTAGGTCTAGCCAGTGAATATCATTTGAAAAGGAATTGTCCAAATGACTCAGGCGCCGCCTGTCAATTTAAACAGTCGGCCGATAAGAACTCCCACCCCCAGTATGATCAAATAAATGAACGCTCTGGGGAGCGTAGCGCTCCAAGTGAAAAAGGTGATTTCCACGGTAGCAAGATTTTGCATTGCGAACATCACGACTAGCGCCGTCAGTGCGATCGCCAGCAGCATCCTCAATGTTTGCACGCTCTTCACTGCCTCCCGGTTTGAAGGGGTAACTTCCGTTTTCTCTTCCGTCTGTCCGCAGGATGCGACGAAAGCCCGCATCGAAGCATCAATCGGCCGGTGACTCTGAAAAGGAGAAAGCTCCTCCCGCTCCAGCACTCGTATCGCCTAAACGGACCACGCGCAATTATGCGGCAACTGCCGCCCGTTCTCAAATTATGCCGCATTGGTCTCCCGTCACCAGCGTTTTTTCAGAATCGCCAAAATATTACCAGGGAATGTGATGTGCGAAACTTTTTCCATTCAGGATCGCGTTCATAAATATGGGATTATTCCTTTTTGGGAGAAATGTGTCTTTTTGTTCCAGGCCCCACACCTCGAATTTCCTGCATCCTTCAATATTTTTTAATCCAAATTCTCTATTCATTCGTTTGCTTAGGTGATAAGGCTCTCGCCTGATTCGAGCGTTTCACCCCATTTCCTGGAGGATGAACTTGTATTTTGGCGTGAGCTTTCAACAATTTTGGGGAACAAATGAAATTTTAATCAGGAGGGGTCCATGACCATTTCAGAAAAACCACCCAACAAATTGATAAGTTTGACCGGATTTTCAGCAGCCGCCGCCACCTTCATGCTCGTGGGCAGTATGGGGATTGCCCATGCCCAAGAGGTCCCCACCTGCAACGACAAGAAAGCCACGATTTATGTCCAGGACGGAAAAATCGTCGGGGGCCCGGACAACGGGAAACCCTATCGCGGCGTCCTCCGGGGCACGCCCGGCGATGATGTGATTGTGGGAACGAGTGAGAATGACAGCATTTATGGTTTCGGCGGAAACGACACCATTTGCGCCGGTCCTGGCGCCGACGCCGTCGAGGGCGGTGCCGGAAACGACTACATCGAAGGCGGCCCGGGCGATGACGTCATTCATGGCGGTGAGGGCAAGGACGTTCTGGAAGGCGGCACGGGAAGCGATGAAATCGAAGGCGGGCCTGGAAATGACATGATTGAAGGCGGCCCGGGAGATGACATGCTCAAGGGCGAAGAAGGGGACGATGAGATCGAAGGCGGCCCCGGCGATGACGAGATCGAAGGCGGCGCGGGCAAAGACAAGCTGGAAGGCGGCCCGGGAGATGATCAGATGGAGGGGGATGATTAGCCCCAATTAAATCCAGATGCGGGCTACTTCTGCAAGTAGGGGTAATCCCTGAACCTGGCTGAGGACTGCCGCCGAATGAAGCGAGAATACTTGGGAAAAAGGAGTGAAACGATGAGCAAAAAGGCTTCAATTCTTACGGCGATTCTTCTGTATTCGGTTTTCATGTTCGGCCCCGCGACCGGCTTGGTCTATGCCGCGGAAGGTGGAGCGGACATCATCGAAGGCGGACCCGGAGATGATCTCCTCGAAGGCGGCGCCGGCGACGATGTGATCGAAGGCGGCCCCGGAGATGACGAGATCGAAGGCGGGTCCGGAACGGACAAGATCGAAGGCGGCCCTGGCGACGATCAGGTCGAGGGAGATTCCGAGGATTAGGATTAAAAACCAGAGTCGTTGGTTCCATTCGCAACAAGGGTGTTGAGCAGCAGAGTTTCACTTGCGGGCTGGGGAAGCAGTCGTTTCTCCAGCCCGCAAGTTTTGATTCGTGATTCGTCAGCTGGAGCCATTCTTTTGCTTGTCCGTCAAGGTTCACGAATCGGATGCCGAATTTCCCGTTCGGCTATGGTCATGACCAGTTTAAGGAGTTACTCTCATGAAAACCGGAGTTGGATTGCTTGGAATCGCATTGCTTTTAGTCGGTTGTACCATGGGCCCGGCAACCTGGACAAAACGCGGGGCGACGCTGGCTCAGGGCGAAAATGATATGGCCGAGTGCGCCGAGAAAGCGAACCTTCTGAATATTTACGGCGAGAAATACGATG
>CAMYJL010000073.1 GCA_947258645.1 uncultured Nitrospinota bacterium | reverse complement strand
AATTTCTTTTCTTGTAATTTTTTCCCGTCAGTTGCGAAAACACCAAATAACGGCTGTCTGGAGAAAAGTTTCCCCCGATGGCCTGCGCGCTGCCCGAGCTCACCCGGGATTCCCGCCCCCCGTTTGTCGGGAGAATGAACACTCCGGGCGTTCTCGACTTGAAAGAAGAGTATGCCAGCCATTTTCCGTTGGGCGACCATGCGGGTGCATTGTTCCCCATTCCATTGCCTGTAACACGGCGGAGCTGCTTTCCGTCCCAATCCATAATGTAGATTTCGCCCCGGTCCTTGATCGAACGGCGCGAAACAAACGCGATTTGCGTGTCGAAAATGCCTTTCTGGCCCGTAAACCGCTCCAGTACGGCATTGGCGAAACGATGGGCGAGCAACCGCCAGTTAGAGCGTGGATATCTGTATCTTTTCCCAATTTCCTGGACGCCTCGCGCGGTGTCGTAGAGATACATTTCCACCTCGATAGACTTGCCCGTCAGCTTGTACCCCCCTTTGATCAAGGCTTCGACCTTGACGACATTCACCCACTCGCGAAATCGTTGATCACCTTTCTGGATTCCCGCCGTAAGCGGATTTTCCAGAAATGCCGATCTGTCGCGAACGAAGAAAAGACCGCTTCGGCGCAAATCCGAAGCAATCAACTTGGAAATTTCGAGGCCAATCGGATCCCGGCCACCCGCCAGTGGCCGCATCTCGGGTATTGCAATTCGAATCTTGCGGGCAGTGGGGGAATAAATGTCGATAAAAACACGCCCACCGGAAGCGCCTTCCGCCGGTTGGATCAAAATCAAGCCGGTTGCGGAGATCAGAATAAACAGCGCCGCTGCCGAACCGAGAATAAATTTCCTGACTCTCATACAAAATAAACGCATTCTCACGACCTCACCTGCCTCTTATTTTCGGCAGAAATTATGCCCACAGAATCGAAAACCCAGAAGAAGCCAACGCTCCTTCATCGTGTTCGGAGGAGGGGGGAACGAAGGAACCGCAGAACGCTCCACCGCCCGAAGTGCCGCAGCATCGTAAACGCGGTTGCCACTTGCTGCCTTGATTCGCAAATTGCGAATCGATCCATCTTGCGCCACATCGAGAACGATCTCGGTTTTCAGGTTCGACACGTCGGTCAAATTCGGCGGGACCGTCCAGAAATTTCGTATCCGCTCAGCAAGAATTCCGTAATAGCGCTCAATATCCGTCCGGGCGACACCACCGCTGCCACCGCCCAGGCTTCCTCCTCCCTGGCCGTCTCCTCCGCCTTCTCCGGGGTATCCCGTCAACGGCTTCTTGCGGGGAGGATCGGCGGTTTTTGCCAACGGATCATTCCCTGATCCTCCGCTTTTTTCAGGACTTTTTTCTAACGGTACAGCCTCATTTTTCGCCGTCTCAATCGGAGTATTTTTCTGCTTTTCCCATTTCTCCCGCCATTTTTTCTGCCGTTTCCGGCGTTCTTTTATGCGCTTCAATCGGGCGATTTCTTTCTTGCTGAGTTTCTTCTTCGGCTTTACGGCGATCTTTCTTTCGGTCTTTTTCTTGACTATCTTTTTCTTGGCTTTCGGTTTCTTTTTCTTAACAATTTTTTTCGGAGGCTTTTTCTTTTTGGTCTCAATCTTCCTCGCTTTTTCCTTCTTGGATGTTTCCGGTTTCTCAACATCCTCAGGCCGATCACCCGACTTTCCGCGCGCCGAACCGCCCGGAATTTCATCCGCGCCGACAAGCGAAACAGCCGTACCACTGCCATAAAAACGGTACTTCGCCGACGAAGGCGTCCAGAGCGCCGAGGCAAAAATTACAACATGAAGAGAGAAAGAAGCGGCGCAGGCCGTCCGGAATCTCCGATCGCGAAGAAGAGAACTGAACCTGCTTGCCAGTGGCCGCTCCCCGACGGGCCGGATCGTATCAAAAGATTCCGGTTCTTCTTCATGGGGGGAAAATTTCGGATAATCACTCATTTTAGACGCTAGGATTCAACGTTTCCGGCTTCTGGAAGCAGATCGGGAGGAAGATTTTTCCAACGGATCGGTCACCATATTCAGCCGGGTAATGCCCGCTTCGCGAATGGCCGCCATGGTTTTCACAACCTCGCCGTAAGACACCGCCTGATCGGCACGCAAAAAGATCTCTTTCCTGGCCCGCCCTTTAAACAGCCCTGTGAGCCTGCCCTTCAGCTCCGCCAGGGCAATGGGGCGATCGTTGATAAAAAGCCGGCGGCCCCGGTCAACGGTGATGACAATGGCGTCTTCGGCGACACTTGAGGGCGCGGCCGCCACTTGAGGCAGATCAACATTAACCTGGCTTTGACTCTGCTCGAGCATCGGCGCCGTGACCATGAAGATCACCAGCAATACGAGCATCACATCTACCAGTGGCGTAACATTGATATCCGAAAGACGTGAGCCGCCGCTGCGGTTAACATATGCGGCCAAGATTCACCTCGATAATTACATGCTCATGAAATGACGGCCGACAAGGTTGAGAAAGTCCGCGGTGAAATTTTCGATTTCATCGCTGATAACTTTGATGCGGTTCTGAAAATGGTTGTATGCAATCACGGCGGGAATGGCGGCGACCAGCCCGAGCGCCGTGGCAATCAGCGCTTCGCTGATCCCGGGAGCGACAACCGCCAGCCCGGCGGACCCCTGGCTTCCGATACCGCGGAACGAATTCATGATACCCCATACCGTTCCGAACAAACCGATAAATGGCGTAGCGCTCGCCGTCGTCGCGAGAAATGTAATCAACCGCTCCAGGCTGGTAACCTCCTGATTCGCCGCCCGTCTGAGGGCGCGCTCCACGCTTTCGACGCCTGTAAGCTCCGAGGTTAATACTGTCGAATCTTCCACGCCGTTTTTTGTGCGTGCCTTGAGAACGTGTTCCGCTTCACGATACCC
Source organism: uncultured Nitrospinota bacterium (assembly GCA_947258645.1). Classification (GTDB taxonomy): domain Bacteria; phylum UBA8248; class UBA8248; order UBA8248; family UBA8248; genus CAMYJL01. Next base: position 14,468 of record CAMYJL010000073.1, on the reverse strand, counting down.
GGCCGCAAAAACCTGGGCGACCGGATTGCCTTCATGCCCCACTGCTTCTTCATAAAGACGGTCCAGCCGTTTGGACTGCCAGAATACGGTCAAAAACTCATCGCAGCGGATTTTCGCCTGCCTGAGCTCAAAAAATTTCCAGATGATGATCGCCCACGATGAGATGGAGAATAAAATAAGAAGGATCAGGACGAAAAACACGACCCCGACAGAGCCGAAAGCAATGGTCCATATATCCATCTCGGAGGAGGCCGCCGCCAGAGGCGCTGCCGCGGGGGACGAACCCAGGTTTTGGCCAACGGACACCGCAGGCGCAAGTAGAGATAGCAAAACTATCCTCCTGGGCGGCCAGTCCAAGTATTGCTTTTTTGTAAAACCCCGTCAATACAAATGTTTTCGGCAAATCGTTGACATTATTTCTAACCACCGGCGATAATCGATTCTTCCTACCGCCTGGGGATTATTGCGCATGAATCTTGATCGCGCAAAATCTGCCGTTATCGATCACATCGATAAGTCGGCCGCGGCGCTTTGGGCCCTTTCACTCGATTTGCACCGCCATCCGGAAGTCGGATTCAAGGAGAAGCGCGCCTGCACCAAAATATCCCGTTTCCTCGAAGAACGGGGCTTCACCGTAGAGCGCGGCGTCGCAAACCTTCCCACGGCTTTCCGGGCCCGGCGATCGGCAAATCGAGCAGGAGAACCAACGGTTTCCTTCCTGGCTGAGTACGACGCGTTGCCTGGTCTGGGGCACGCCTGCGGACACAACATCATCGGCCCGGCCAGCGCGGGAGCGGGCGCGGCCCTGGCCAGCGTCGTCTCTCCCGATGCTGGCGGCGTGATCGTTTTCGGGACGCCCGCTGAAGAAGGAGGCGGGGGCAAGGTGATCATGGCGGATAACGGTATATTCCGGGGGGTAGAAGCCACCATGATGATGCATCCTGCCGGAGAAACCCGCGCAGAGGTGAACTTCCTCGCGCTCGCCGAACTTCACTTCCATTTTTACGGGAAAGCTTCCCACGCCTCCGCCACACCCGAGCAGGGCATCAACGCGCTGGACGGTGTTCTGGCCACATTTAACGCCATTTCCGCCCTCAGGCAACACCTCCCCCTCGGGGATCGCATCCACGGCATCATCACGGAAGGGGGGGAAGCCCCTAACATCGTCCCGGCCAAAGCCGCCGCCTGGTTCTACGCCCGAAGCGATACGGCAGAAAACCTCGAACTCCTTGCAAAAAGGGTCGTTGACTGCGCACGCGGCGCGGCCCGCTCCTCCGGGGCCCGCCTTCGCGTCAAACGAAACCCGATCACCTACGCCCCGATGCGGGTCAACAGCGCTTTCGCCGGTCTTTTCAGGAAAAATCTTGAAAAACTGGGCGTTAAAGAGCCAAACCCTCTTCCCCCGCTTGCCATGGGTTCCTCTGACGTTGGCAATGTCAGCCAAGAAACCCCGACCATTCACCCCCAGATTCAGATGGTCGCGCCCGAGGTATCCGCGCACACTCCGGCCTTCGCCAAGGCTGCGGGCGGCCCCCCCGGGAGAAAAACCCTGATCCTCGGAGCCAAGGCCCTGGCCATGACGGGACTCGACATTCTCCTCGACGAAAACGCCCGAAAACGCGTCAAAGCCGAGTTCCGATCCGGGGAACCCGCCCGAAAGCACTCCCGGGCAAAGAGAGCATAATGCGCGCGTGGACAGCAGCGATCCTGCTATTTTTCCTGATGGGGTTTTTCATCATCCCGGCGTTTGTCATCGCCCCCGTCTTCCTACGTCCCGCTCTCGCTCATTCAGAAAAAACCCAACCGAAGGGTTCCTCAAAACCCAAAACGAAAAAGTCAAAACCCAGGGAACAAAAAACACAGACCAAAAAGAAAAAACCCCGGCCTCGGGCGAAAAAGAGTGACATTTCTCCAATACCAGCCGTCTGGCTTCGCCATATCCTGAAAAACGAGTTTCAAAAGCTGCTTGATGCGACCTCCAGCCAGAAAACCGATCTGGGTGGGCGCCGGCCTTTCCTCGAAGGCTATGCCCTTTTCAAACTGAAACGCCACCGCGAGGCCATCGACAGGTGGGAGCACGCTCTCACCCGCACCCCCGAACTCCGAACCCACACGCTTCACTTCATGGCCAGAGCCGCCGAGGCCCTGAAAGATGACAATCTCGCCCGCCGATCACTGGAAAAACTCATCCGCCACCGCCCCACGGGGCCCCGGGCGGATCTGGCCCACGAAACGCTCGCCCGAATCGCCCTTCGGCAGGATCGCCCCCTGGAGGCCGCCCGATGGTATGGACGCCTCATCCAGCGGTTTCCGAATCATGAAAAAGCCGCAACATTTGTAACAAAGCGTGCCCAGGCGCTGGAAGCAGGCGGGCGAAACCGGGACGCCGCCCAAGCATGGCGAACGCTTTGGGCGAAGTATCCCGAAAACACCGACGCCGACCAGGCGCTCAGCCGAGCACGCGATCTCGCTTTCGGCATCAAGCCTCCCCTACGGCCGATCGGCGCGCGCGACTATTTCCTCCGGGCCCGAAAGCTTCAAAAACGCTACTTTTATCAAAAAGCGTTTCGCACCTATCAAGATATGAAGCGCCTTTTTCCCAACTCCTCCTACCGGCGCAAAATAGCGATTCAGGAAGCGCTAACGCTTTACTCGCTGCGAAAAACGGACAAAGCGCATTCCGCGCTCGAAAAGGCGGTCCGGCTATTTCCTTCGGACTCCGCCGTTCGAGCCAAGGCCCGGTTCTATCTCTCCCGAAACTATCTGCGCCGCCGAGATCAATCCGCCTTCAGAATGGAGATTCAAACCCTTCTGGACGAATCGCCAAAAAGCCACTGGGCAGCACAAGGGCGCTTCCTGATGGCCCGCGTTCATGAAGACGATCTCGAATACGACTCCGCCGAACGGTTTTATCAGGATGTCATCAACAAACATCCATATTCACACTTAACCCCTCCCTCCCGCTGGCAGCTTTCATGGATTCAACTTCAGCGGAAAGATAATTTGGATGCCTACAAAGGGTTCCGGCAACTCGCACGCCAATCCCCGGGACACCGCCTCGCACCTTCCGCTCTCTTCTGGTCGGGCGTCGCTGCGGAACGCGCGGGAGAGCGCGAAAAAGCCGCCGCGCAATACAGGAGAGGCGTTCAGCTCTTCCGGCATCTTTATTACGGACAGCTTTCCGCCAAGGCGCTGCGAGCCCTTGCCAAAGCAAAAAATTCATTCGCCACCGCCACCGTCCCCAAGCGAACGGCCGGATTCCGGGAATGGCTCCGGAGGCCGCGTGGGCCGTTCCTCGCCTCCGTTAAAACCCGCTGGCGCGCGGCGGAACTTCTCGCCTCGATGGGATTCAACGAACTGTCGGGAGAGGAATACGTCCGGCTTGGGTCATCTCCTTATTTCCAATACCACGCCGCGCTCGCCTACTCCCGGGACGGTCAACACGGAAAAGCAATCCGGATTCTTCATTCCAAATTTTTGAGCGCGGTTCAGTCCGGCGGCCAAGACCTCCCTCCGGAGTTCTGGAAGATTTCGTTTCCCCTCATGGCCCAAAAAAAAGTGCCGGGCGGCGCCGACCCTTTTTTGGTGAATTCGATCATCAAGGCGGAAAGTCTATTTGACCAAAACGCATTTTCCAGCGCCGGCGCGATCGGCCTGATGCAGCTTATGCCGGCCACCGGCCGCCGCGTGGCGAAAAAAATCAAGCTTCGCCTGAACTCAAACGATCAATTGTTCCAACCGGAGATCAACCTCCGGCTCGGGGCCTATCACCTGGGCGACCTCGTTCGGGACTTCAAGGGCGAGCTGGTGCCCGCTATCGCCAGCTACAATGCGGGGCGCCGCCCGGTGAAAAGATGGTGGCAGAAGCGGAAAAACGACTCCATTGAAACTTTCATTGAGCGCATTCCCTATCAGGAAACCCGCAACTACGTAAAAAAGGTGATGGGCTATTTTCAGGAATACCGCCGCATCTACGGAAAACGCAGCCGCTCCGCAAAAAAGTCGGCACCCTAAATATGAACACCCCCTCGGAGCGCCCGCGCATCGGGATCGGATTGATGTCCGGCACATCGGCAGACGGCGTTGATGCCGCCCTCGTCCGCATCGGCCCGGGTTTTCCGCCTCAAGTCGAGGTGCTCGAATTCCGGTCGGTACCCTATCCCGATGATTTGCGGCGACGCGTCCTCATTGCCTGTGGCGAACCCGGCGCCATAACCGCGGAAATCTGCTCGCTTCACCATATGGCGGGAGAAGCCTTCGCCCGCGTCTCGCTCGATCTTTTAGAAGCCACCGATCTCTCTAGCAATCAGGTCGACTTCATCGGGAGCCACGGCCAAACCATCCGCCACCTCCCGGAGGGGGGTGAAGGACCGCAAGGCGCGCTTCTTCCTTCCACCCTTCAGATTGGTGACCCCAGCGTCATCTCGGAGAAAACCGGTTGCACCGTTGTCGCCGACTTTCGCGCCCGCGACGTGGCGGCGGGCGGATCGGGCGCACCACTCACCCCCTGGGCCCACTATGTTTTATTCGGACGGCCAAACGCTCCAGTCGCCTTTCTTAACCTGGGAGGCATTTCGAACCTCACCTACGTTCCCCCATTAAACGAAACGGGACTGTCCGGTTTCGACGCAGGCCCGGCGAACATGACACTCGACGCGTTTGTCGAATTGGCAACCGGCGGCAAAGAGCACATGGATCGAGATGGGGCGATGGCGGCACGGGGGCGAGTCGACGAGAAAGCGCTGGACGCTCTTATGGGCCACCCTTACCTGTCGCTCCCCCCGCCAAAAAGCACGGGGCGGGAAATGTTCGGCAACGCCTTTCTCGAATCGTTCACCGCTCCGATGAAGAAACGCGATGTATCCGCCGAGGACCAGCTCACGACGCTGACGGCTTTTTCCGCCCATTGCGTCCTGATGGCGATACAGGATCATTTCCCGGCGGGGGCGCCGCCCGTGGAACTGATTGTCGGCGGGGGCGGAATTCACAACAAAACGCTGATGAGCCACTTAAAGAAAGGGCTCGCTCCCATCCCGGTGGTGTCCAGCGGAGAGCGAGGCATTGCCCCGGACGCGGTCGAGGCCGTCGCCTGCGCCCTGCTCGCCTGGGGAACCCTTCGCGGGATGGCCACGAACGTGCCGGCGGCCACCGGTGCCGCCCGGGAAACCATTCTCGGGAACATCACACCGGGAGAGAATTACCTGTCTGTGCTCTAGGATAAAATCACATGGATAACGAATTTCTGGACGAAACGGTTGCGCTTACGCAGGAGTTAGTCCGTATCCGCAGCGAAAATCCGCCCGGGAATGAGGCGGCTGTCGCCGATCGGGTCGAGGGATATCTGCGCGATCTGGGAATCGGCGTGGAACGCGACGCGGTGGAAGAAGGACGTGACAACCTCATCGCCGAACTCGGCGGAAGAGGGGATAAACCCGCACTCGTTTTCCTGAACCACATGGACACCGTCCCCGCCGGAGAAGGGTGGACCCGCGATCCTTTCGCGGCGGAAATCTCGGGCGGAAAAATGTGGGGTCGGGGAACATGCGACATGAAGGGAGGGCTGGCAGCCGGTCTGGTAGCGCTCAAGTGGCTCAAGTTGAAAGCCGATCGGGGCACCCGGCTTCAGCGTCCGGTGCGCTGTTGCCTGGTCGTGGACGAGGAATGCGCCTGGATGAGGGGCGTCTCGACGGCGGTGGAGCGGGGACGGATCAAAAACGAAGATCTGGTCCTCTCGTGCGAACCCACCAGTCTTGAACTCAAGTCCGCGCAAAAGGGAGCGATGTGGTACGAGGCCGTTTTTTCCGGAAAAAGCGCGCACGCCGCCGCGCCGGAAAACGGGGCGGACGCGATACGGGCGGCGGCGAAAATGGTGCTTTCTCTTCAGGAAGTATCTTCGAAAATGGATTCTTCCCATCCGCTACTCGGGAAGACGACCATCGTGACGAGCGTCATCGGCGGGGGGAGCAAAACCAATATTGTGGCCGATGCATGCCGGATAGAGGTGGACGTTCGCTTCATTCCGCCACTGGGCGTTTCGGACGTGCGAAAGCTTCTGGAGAACACCGCCGACGAGGCCTGCCGAGGCGTCCCGGGAACCTCTGCGACGATTGGCGTTTTGTCGGTGGACCGCCCGCCGATTCTTTCCGATTCGCAAAGCGAGGGGGCAAAGATCATCGGCGAAATTCTGCGAGAAACGATCGGAGTGAACTCGGGATCGGGCGGGGTCAGCTATTATTCAGACGCCGGGCTGGCCGCCGCGCGAACGGGAAACCGGCAGTGTTTTCTCCTCGGGCCGGGCGATATCGCGCAGGCGCACGGGCCGGATGAGTTTGTAGAAATTGGAGAACTGAAAAAAGCGGCGGCCGTTTTCGGGCGGCTGGCGGAACGATTTGCTCTTGGGAAATAGGCGAATCCGGCTCATTTGGGCCGACCTTTTTTCTCTCCGCGTCTGCTTCGGAAAAAATCTCCTTTGCCTCTCCATTTTCTATGGAAAATCAAATGCTTAGTGTAAAATTACATCGTGCCGTGTGATTGGGGGAAACGGCTCTAGAGGAAACGGACGATGAACGAAAATCCCAGCCAGGGCCATCTCAGTCAAGTGGCTCCCGCCATTCGCGAACATGCATTCGAAAAAGTCATTCCTCCAGAATTGCTCGCCCTCATCAATAAACTCCAGAACAACTACCCGTTCTTCTCGGACATGGAAGACAAAGAGGTGGGCCAGTTCCTGAAACTTTGCCATCGGGAGAATTTTAAAAAAGGGGACGAGATATTCAGGGAAGGAGATTCGGGAAACAACTTCTATCTGGTCGTATCGGGAGAGGTCAGCATCAGCGTCGGTCAAAAAGAAGTGGCTCGCCTGAAACAGGGGGCGGTGTTCGGAGAGATGGCGATGCTCGACGATGCGTTGCGGACAGCCTCGGCCACCGCTACCGAACCATCGCTTCTTTTCTCCATTACACGGGACATTCTCAGCTCAAAGATGCCCCGATTCGCCAACAAGGTGACCCTGAGCATCGCGCGCCAACTGTCCGACAAGCTCCGCGAAGCCAACGGCACAATCAAGAACCTTCAAAAACAGCTGGAAAAAGCGGCGGCCGTCATCAAGAACCACGGGGAGAAGTCCTAGCCAGGCCGCTTCGGCAAAAAACGACGATGAGGCGATTAAACAAATTCGTTCTATGGGAGAGAATTTTTAATGTCCGAAATATCTGACAAATTATCGCAGGTTGATTCTCTCCAAACGGAGAATGATATTTCCCCGGAGTTGTTTGGCCTCATCAATAAACTCCAGAAAAACTATCCATTTTTCTCGGACATGGAAGACAGGGAGGTGGTCCATCTCCTGAAACTGTGCTCACAGCAAAGTTTCAACAAAGGGGATGAAATATTCAAGGAAGGAGATTCGGCAACCATCTTCTTCCTGGTCGTATCGGGAGAGGTCGGTATCAGCATCGGTCAGAAAGAAGTGGCGCGCTTGAAACAGGGGTCGGTGGTCGGGGAAATGGCGATGATCGAGGATGCATTGCATACAGCCTCGGCCACTGCCACCGAGCCGTCGCTTCTTTTCTCCATTACACGGGACATCCTCAGTACGAAAATGCCCGAGTTCGCCAACAAGGCAACTCTGAGCATCGCGCGCCAGCTGTCCCACAAGCTCCACGAGGCCAACAGAACGATCCATAACCTTCAAGAACAGTTGGAAACCGCGGAGGACGTCATCAGGAGCGCCGAGGGGAGGCGGAAGCCGTACCGCTTCTCCGAAAATACGACGATGAGGTGATGAAGCAAATTCATTCTACGGGAGAAATTTTGAATGTCCAAAATATCTGATAAATTTCCGCAAGCCGATTTTCCCCAAAAGGAGACAGATTCTTCTTCTTCGCAGGAGAACTTCGATCTCAGTCAGGAAAACAGCTCTTCTATGACGAACCTCATCGGAAAGCTCCGCGGAAATTACGATTTTTTCACAGATATGACCGACAAGGAGATCATCTGGATTCTCCGCCTCTGTGGCCGCAGATCATACAAACAGGGACAAACGATCTTCCAGGAGGGCGACGCCGGAAACTGCTTTTACCTGATCGTCTACGGCGAGGTTGTCATCAGCCGTGGCAACACGGAACTCGCCCGGCTAGGAACAGGTGAGTGCTTCGGCGAGATGGCTGTGCTCGACGATGCCCCTCGGAGCGCCACCGCGAAAGCCGCCGACGAAACGCTCGTGTTCTCCGTCGAGCGCGACATTCTGACCGACGTCTTCCCAACTCTGGGTTTCAAGGTCGCGGCCAACCTGGCCAAACAGCTTTCGGTTAAACTTCGCGAGACGGACGAACTCATTAAAGGGTCTTCGGATACTCCCATATAAGGGACCATCGCCTGAGCGAAAAAACCCTTTTCTCTCCGGCCGCGCCATGATGAGCGGCCCATCTTTGGATATAACGAAATCAAACGGAATCAGGAGCCGTCCGGCTCCTCATAAATTCCGGCCGCGTTCCAACTCTTCCAGCATTTCGTGAACGCGCTCTGGCTCTTCGCCCCCGCCGTCCGGAATATATCCAGGGATTCGCGCAAACGCTCCCGGGCGACATCGACCTCTCCCTCTTCGAGATGAATGCGCCCCAAATTTCCCAGGATGGTCGCCTGCCCGATGAGATGTTCCTGCTCACGGTTGATCTCCAGGGCCATTTCGTAAGCCGATTGCGCTTCGGCCAAATCCCCCCGGAAGTAATGGATGTTCCCGATATTGCTCAGGTTCGCGCCCTCGCCCCGGCGGTTCCCCAGTTCCCGATTGAGCGCAAGCGCGCGTTCAAAGTGCTCGATCGCCCGCGTGTACTGATCCTGGGCCGAGTAGGCGATCCCCATCTGCCCCAGGGTCAGCGCCTCCCCCGTCTTGTCGCCCGACCGCTCGCACAAACGGGCCGCTTCATCCAGATTCTTCAAGGCGCTGTTCACGTCGTCCTGCTCCGTCTGGGATGCGGCCAGGGCGACCAGCGAACGAACCCGGAACATCTCATCTCCGGAGCGTCCGAAAAATTCGGCGGATTCGGAATAATGCTGCTGGGCATTGTCCATCTCGCCGAGTTTTCGAAAAAGTTGCCCGGCCCGCAGGTGCAACTCTCCGAGAACCTTGGACTCTTCTTCCGTTCCGGCATACCGAATCGAAGCCACGATGGCCTCCGCTGCCTGCCGGACGTCTCCCCTCTGTTGATGCAGAAAGCCCAGGTTCCGATGCACGGCCGCCGACAAAATCGTGTCCGATCCCGCCTCACGAACAGCTTCCTTGCAATAGGAAATCGCCGGGTCGATTTTTCCCCTCAAATAGCTGGCCACGGCCATCGCGTTCAGGACAGGGCCCATCCGGTCCGTCCGCCGCAACGCTTCCTTGAACCGGGTCATCGCTTCCTCGTACCGTCCCAGGAACTGATCGAGAATGCCCAGACGCAGGAACTCCTCCGGGTCAACCGCCTTGCGTTCATCCAGCTGGTCCCGCAACTCTCTCCAGGCCGAGACAGCAACTTCCGCCGCCCCGTCCGGCACCCGGTCGGGGATTTCCTCGATCAAAAGCAAATCGTTCGGACATAACGCCGTCACCAATTCCCGTACCACTTCAAGCGGCGGACCGCTGGGGAGCGGAACGGCCTCTTCATCCGGCTCCTCTTCGATCGAGGGAACCCCTCCGGCATCCGGCTCGCGCTCTCCGTGCGAACCGGCCTTTTCCGCTTCCGAAGGAGCGGACGGCGCGATGTCCATCGGTTCAGAAGAAAGCGCCTCGTCAACAATGCCCTCCAGCGAAACAACCTCTTCGGTTTCAAGAGATGCGGCCTCTCCTGCAGACGCCGCACTCTCTTCACCTTCCAGATCTTCAAACAGTCCGGCGTTCCCAATGGACTCTTCCGAAAGCTCTCTCGATGCGCCGGCCCGCTCTTCGCCGATGACTGAAAAGACATCCTCCCCGACTTCCAGCGATCCGCCTATTTCCTCAACCGATTCTTCCGGACGGCCCGCAGAAGATTCTTCTTCCGCCACGAATGTGTCTTCTTCCAGATCGAACGGACGAGAGTCCTCTTCGCTCACCAAGGATGTGCCCTCGGCCCCTCCGCCCAACCCTTCTTCGGCATCCAGCACAAAGGCTTCTTTCGGAGACTCCTGTTCGTCCGCTTCTCCAAGATCTACAGGAGCCAAAACCTCTTCTGGAGGAGGGGTCAGGATCGCGTCACCTTCTTCCGGGATATCTTCTCCGCTCTCCGGGTCAAATGCCTCCTCCGTCTCGCTCGCCGCAGGCGGGGCGGTAACTTTCGCGTTTTCCGGTTCAAGGAGGGTTTCAGGCTCTTCCGCAACCTCCTGCGAATCAACAGGCTCATCCTCTGAAACCGCCGCTCCGGCTTCCGGAGAAACATCACCCGGCCACCCTTCATCCGAGCCAACCAATTTCTCCTCGGCTTCGGTTTCCGGTTTTTCCGTTTCAACGGATTCCGGCGGCGATTCGGTTCCAAGGGTCTCTAAGCTCGCGACCGAATCCAGAACCGTCACACCCATCAACTCCGCAACACCCCTGCGGAACGGTCTGTCCTTTGGCGCGACGGCATCCTTCCACCAGGGGCTTTTCCCTTCGACTTGCCCGGCCGCTGCCTCTTCTTTGTTTTCACTTTCCATCTCTTCGGGGGGCAAAGACGAAAGGTCTCCCCCGCCGCCATACGTTTCCGCAACAGGCTCCCGTTCTTCGTGCTCTTCCGGTTCATCAGGTGAGTAAGGAGGGGCGGCCTCTATGGAGGATTCGCTTCCGGGCGACGGCTCGGGGGCTTCCGCCGCGAGCCCGAAAGGCGCTTCTTCGCCTTCCCCCGAATCGTCGGTTATTTTTTCCTCCCTCATTTCCGGGGGGAATTTCTCCAGATCTTGGAGACGGGAAAAAACGGACTCATCGGCAGGCGAAATCCCGGTTTTCCGGACATCTTCCGACGCCTCGGAGATCATTTCGATGCCCTCACCTGCGCCTTCGGGGCTGTACCTCGCGCCGGAATCCAGATAGGGGTCCCAGGTTTCCGCGGGAAATTCATTCCGCCTGCGCTTCCTGCGGAAGAAGACCCAGAGCGCCGCAAGCAGACTCGCTGTCAATACAACAACCAGGATGAGGGAGGGATAAAGACCCATCATTTTCGCACCTGTTTTCGGAGAGCGCGGCCCGGCCGCGCGCCAGTGTGCTCACCATCTTCGACAACGGCTTTTCCGTTCACAAAGACCATTTGAATTCCGGCCGGATACGCAATCGGCGCCTCGTAGGTTGTTCTGTCCAAAACTTGCTCCGGATCGAACAATACGATGTCGGCCTTCATCCCGGCCGCGAGCTCCCCCCGATCGGCGATGCCGAGCCGCTGGCAAGGAGCCGATGTCATTTTCCGGATCGCCTCGGCGATGGGAAAGAGACCTTCGTCGCGCGCGAGATTGCCCAGAACGGCGGCGAATGTTCCGAAATTTCTCGGATGGGGACGGCCAGCACCGAGCGGCGGCTTGTGGGTGAGCGCGCCGGAGTCGGAACCAACCATGACATAATCCTTCCGTAAAATCCGGCGCATGTTCTCTTCGTTCATCATGAAAATGAGAATCTCCACCTGGAGCTTTTCCTCGGCAAGAAGATCCATCATCGCCACGATGGGATCGACGCCTCTTTTACTCGCCAACTGCTCCACCATAAGCCCCTCGCAGAAGCGGTTCGCGTCGTTTAGGACGCGGCTGATCAGAACCTTCCCCCAATAATCCGGGGCGTATTTCGCCTGAAGTTCCGATTGAATTCGGACGCGGGTGGCCGGGTCTTGCAGTTTGCCAATCTTCTCCTTCGGCTGACCGTCGTGAACCCAATCGGGAAGCAGCGCGCTAAGGTGTGTGTTCGAGGCAACGTAGGGGTAGCGATCGCTGGTGACGTCCTGACCGCTCGATCGGGCCCGCTCAATCAGTTCGAACGCGGCATCGAGCTTGTCCCAGTTTCCCTCGCCAGCCGTTTTGAGGTGGCTGATCTGAAGCGGCAGCCCGGCTTCCCGGGCGACGCCGATGACCTCTTCGATGGCTTCGAGCAATTGGGCGCCCTCGCTTCTCATATGGGTCGCGAAAAGACCGCCGTGGCGTGCCGATGTGCGGCAAAGGGCGGTCAGCTCCGCCCGGTCAGCAAAACAAGCCGGCGCATACACCAGACCGGTCGAGAGGCCGAACGCACCTTCCGACATCGCCTCGTCAACGATGGCGTCCATCCGGGCCATGTCGTCCGGCCCGGCCGGGCGGTCGCTTCCGCCCATGACGCTGGCGCGGACAGTGTTGTGCCCGATCAGGTGCGCATAATTGACCGAGACCCCGACGTCCTCAACATGACGCAAATACTCGTCCAACCGGCTGAAGGGAAGATCGAGCCCGTATTGCTCCTGGGTAAAGCTTTCGCCGTTCCTCGAGCTCGGGGCCGCCGATGGGGGCCGCCGCGTAGCCGCAATTTCCACCAACGTCGGTCGTGACCCCCTGACGCACCTTGGCTTCGGCCGTTGGATTGATGAGAAGATAATAGTCGGAGTGACCGTGGATGTCGATGAATCCGGGGGCGATGGCCAGCCCGCGCGCGTCGATCACCCGGCGGGCGTCCCCCTCCACGGAGGGACCAACAGCGACGATCGTATCGCCCTGTACCGCCAGATCGCCCGTAAAAGGGTCCCGTCCGCTGCCGTCGTAAATAACCGCTTCCCGGATAAGGAGATCGTACATGACGCGCCCAGTCTGAGAGGAATTTCCGGTATCGGAAAAGAGGGCGAAAGCGGCTCTTCACCTGTCAGGAAATTTACAGGAAAGTGCGGCTCCGGTCACGCACTTGCTGGCCCGCCGGGGCCCTGTTTTTCAACCGCCGCCACATCCATGACTTCCTTATATTATTGATAATAAAATGAATTCCGTTCTGGTTCAGGTGCAGAGAGCCTGTTTCCTGAATCGGGGCAGAGACTCCACCCAGCGCTTTTATCTCCTATCGATTCGTTTTGACTGAGAGCGGAATCCGTTTTTTCGAAAAAAAACGCCCTGATCAAACTCGACCAGGGCGTGCAAGATACACTTCGGAGACATTCGTAAAATTCAGTGGCCCAGATGGCCCGGCTATTTCTTTTTCAGCTCCGAGCGAACGGACTTGTTGGCGTTAATCAAATCCTGAACATTCTTCTCGGCCGCCTCAAAGAGCGCTTTTTCGATCCGGGTCAGTATGAACCGGGCAGCGATCGTATTTGCGCCGGGAACGCGGGGGGGTGGCTCCTTCCCCGGAGTTTTCGAAAATTCATCGATCTCCCGGAGAATATCTTTTTCGTCGTAAAGCTCGTCCTGGCCATACATGTAGGTGAGTTTGACGTAGTCACGCTCTTTGCGCTCCTGCTCCCGCGTTTCGCGGACAATATTCTCCATGTCGCTGGAGACGGGTTTTTTTCCGGTGGTTTTCTTGCAGACCTCCTCGATCTGCCCGAAAAATTCGGAATGGGAGTAGCCTTCGGGAAATTCTTCCGCAGGAATCTTGCTGCTGATTTCAAAGCGAATGTTATTATCGACGTACTTCGGAGGGCCTATCTCGTAGGTGATCCCTTCGACGCTGAACCTGTCCCCTTTTTTGGGCTCAAATTTTTTCTGTAGTTCCTTGGCCAGGTGGTTCAATGACTTGGACGCGACCTGGACAAAAAGATGCTCCTGCAAAGATCCCATTCTTCTACTCTCCCTTACAACGATAATCCATCTAAAATGACAGGCCCGAAACATGCCCAAGACAGCCCAGCCCGTCAAGGGTAGAAGAGGGAAGACGTTAGGCAAAAAAATTACGAAAATAAATCACAACTTATTGATATTAAAATAAATACAAAACATGCTCGACCAGTTGAGGCACGGAAATTTTCGTGGGATATTCACAGCCACTTGCAGAATACCGGAATAATACCAATTTCGAAACAGAAAGGAGAATGGTTTGGGTGAGCCCATCAAAATCCGCTTCGGCGGCTACTCCCCCCCGGATTCGTCTCACAGCCGCGCGGCGGTTCATTTTAAAGAGGCGCTCGCCCGACGTGTGGGCGATACCGTCCAGATCGATCACTTCTGGAACGTTCTCGACTTCGGCTACCGTGCGGACGATCTTCTCTCGATGGTGGAGTGCGGTCTGTTGACGATGTGTTATTTCTCCACCAGCTATCTGGCCACTCGCGTACCCGAACTTGAGATCGTCGATCTTCCCTTCCTATTCGAAAACGAAGAGCGCGCGCACGCCGCCATGGACGGCGCTCTCGGAAAACTCCTGACTGAAAAAACCGAGCGCGCGACGGATTTCCGGGTATTGGGCTACTGGGACAATGGCTTCCGCCATCTATCGAATCGCCTTCGCCCTGTCCGCACTCCTGCCGATCTGAAAGGGATGCGCATCCGCCTCCAGCCCAACGACGTTCACGTCAAAACGTTCGAATTGCTCGGCGCCG
>CAMYJL010000072.1 GCA_947258645.1 uncultured Nitrospinota bacterium | reverse complement strand
TGCTGGGCCACCGGTTCACTCCCCTCACCATGCTGGAGCAGTTCATTCCCTATCAGCAGGACTTGATTCGAATCTATGGGTTCGAGGCGAAATGCGCTTCCGTCCGCGCCATCAACATCAACGTGGAAGAAGCGGCTACCGACCGGGAGCGCACGCTGCGCGACCTGACGACGCAGGTCATGAAGATCACGAAAGAAGATCAAGCCGAGGTGATCATTCTTGCCTGCGCGGGCCTTTGTGACTATGACCGGGAGCTGACGCAGGCCTCGGGCGTGCCCGTGATTGACCCCGTCGTGGCCGCCGTCAAAATGGCGGAATCTTTCGTATCCATGGGCGTGAGCCATTCCAAGATCCGCAAGTTCCACGCGCCTCCCCAGCCGATTGAGGCTTATCAAGGAGATCTCATGGGGCGGGTTAAGACATAACCTGTGCGTGGCGAATGACCAATCAAGCGGGAATTGGCGCCTGAATTCGAATTCGCCAGCCACAGGGGCAGCGTTTATTCAAAGGAGTTAGCTCGCAGGGCCCAAAACATGGGATTCCGGGTGCTCCAAACGTCGCACTGTAGTCCTTAGGCTAATTCCATTTACGAAAGAGCCACCGGAGCAATGAAGCCGGAATGTCTGGATCACGTGATTGCACTTACGGGAAATCGTCTGGGGAAAACCTTTGTGGGTATCTGATTGTAGCCGAAGCAGACCGCATTTTTCACTTGGGCCCGGGATTCCCGAGGCGAGAAGGGACGCCCCCAAACCCTTGGAAAGGGTTCGACATCGAATGGGCGAAGATAAAAATGTGGTCTCCAGGGCAGGGCTGAATGGTCTTTGCCACGATTATTGGCTCGTTCCCCTCGCGGCCTGATCGAAGATGAAGTTTTTGCAGAGTACAGCGGTCGTCAACTTTTCTTTGAGGTCACCACCTGCACCGACGTGATCAGCCGCTCCAATTTCCTGCTCCCGCACTCGGGGCATCTGAGATTATTTTTCTCATATTCAGAGAAAGGAATAACAAGTGTCACCTGCTTCCCGCAGTCTAAACACTTGAATTCGCATAACGGCGTTTTAGAATTCCTGTTCTCCTGTCCAATTCCTTTTGTGCAACTTCCTCGGCCTCTTCTTTTGAGTCAAAGACTCCCTCCCAGATTTGTTTTTTCACGACGGTGATATGAGAATTAATGGGAGTCTCGAAATCGTTGATTTCCGCAACCCATTTTTTTGTGTTCTTTTGTTCATACACCACTATTTTGAGCGACATCTTCGTTGTCCTCCTCGGTTTTCGCCCTACGCACCGCGTGATTGCTCCGCGCGGGCAACGCGATCGATGGCCTTCATGAAGGCGGCCGTTCGAAGCTGGAGATTTTTTTCCCTCGACAGAGCGTGAACTTCATTAGAAGCTTTTCTCATGATTTTTCGAAGCTCTGCGTTTACTTTTTCTTCATGCCAGGTGAACTGCTGGATATTTTGCACCCACTCGAAGTAGGAGACCGTCACTCCTCCGGCGCTGGAAAGGATGTCCGGGATGATCATAATGCCCCGGTCCTCCAAAATCCTTTCCGCCTCATCCGTGACGGGCGAATTCGCTACTTCGAGAATTGTGCGGGCCCTCACGTCTTCGGCTTTTTCCTCTCGGATGGAACATCCGAGGGCCGCCGGCACCAAAAGGTCAATGTCCAGACCGAACAACGCTTCATTTAATATCCGCTCGGCCCCGGCGAGACCCTCCAGCTTGCGGTTCTCCCGTTTGTGAGAGATGGCGGCGGAGATGTTGATTCCATTCCCGTCGTAATAGGCCCCCGAGGTATCCGAGACACAAACCACCTTCACGCCGAGGTCGGAGAGGAATTGCGCAACATGAGTTCCCGCGTTCCCAAACCCCTCCACGGCCGCGGTCATATCGCCAGGCACCCAGTTTTCCAACTGTGCAAATTCCTCGAACACATAAACAGCCCCGCGGCCAGTCGCTTCCACCCGGCCGGACGAACCGCCCAGGTGAACCGGCTTTCCCGTCACCACGCCGGGGCTGTAGCCGTACCGGCTGCTGTATTCGTCCATGATCCAGGCCATGACCTGAGGGTTGGTGTTCACATCTGGGGCGGGAATGTCACGGAAGGGCCCGAGTACGCGGCCGATGCGTGCAATGAACTTGCGGGTGAGGCGCTCGAGTTCGGAAGTGGTGAGCTCCTTGGGGTTGACGCTTACGCCCCCCTTTCCTCCGCCGAAGGGAATGTCCACCAGGGAGGTCTTCCAGGCCATCAGAGCGGCCAGGCCGCAGACCTCGTCCATGTCGACGTCTGGGTGGTAGCGGATTCCGCCCTTAAAGGGTCCCCGGGCGCCGTTGTACTGGACGCGATAGCCATTTAGAACAACCAGCGAATCGTCGTTTTTTCGAAAAGAAACGTTAACCTCGACCTTCCGGAAAGGGGTTTTGAGGAGCGTCCTCATCTCATCTTCCAGCCCCATTTCATCGGCGGCGCGGTCAAAGTTCGCCAATGCCGTTTGGTAGACGCCGCTCTGTTCTGTTTTTATTTCAACCATTTTCCCGGCCCTCAGAAGGGGGAAAAGGGAGGGCCATTCTTACTTCAAATATTGACCTGAAAATTGATTGGGGCAACCGGAATAGGGGCATTTGACCGAGAGAGGAAACCTGGAACAGGACCACATTTTGGGGTTTGTTTTCAGGGCTAGATGGGCACTACATTATGGATAGGGCCTTCCTGCCGGCTGCGAGATCCAGCAAATTCTTGCCTGAAACCGCGAACGAATGATTCCCCAACGCTCTTCCCGGCCATGGAGGAGGCCCTCGTGAAAATCTTCATCATGTTTCAGGACGGCCCCCGGGAAGGGGAAAAGCTCGAATTCTCCGAACGCCGGGTTCGCCTGGGCTCCGCCCCCGAGAACGAAATCGACGCCGGCGGGCTGCAGGCACTTGATGTCGAACCCGTGCACGCCGAAATATCCTTTGAGTGCGGTTTTTTTCTTCTCTACGACAGCGGGGGACCAAAGGGTACCTATTTGAACGGTCAGCGCGTCAGCTTGGCAAAGCTGAAAAACGGGGATGAGATCCGCCTCGGGCCGGAGGGTCCGTCCTTCCTGTTTGAGGGTGATGCGGGTTTCGGCGGTTCCCTCGATCTTCTGGCGACAACTTGCCGTGTTAATGCCCGGATGCTTCAGGCCATTGTCCAGGATTCCATCCGCCATGCCAGGGCCAGCGACCGAAAAACTTCCGTGGTTTTGGTTCAAGAGGTTGCCCGCCGTTCGCGCTGGCAGCTGGGTATCCGGGTCGTTCTGGCCATTCTCATCCTGGCCGGTGCCGCAGGAACAGGTATGTGGAAATTTCTTTCCACAGAGCGGGCCGAAAAAAAAGTTTTACAAATTCAGATTCAGAAAGTCGAAGACCGATTCCGCCAACAACAGAAGGTAATCAAACAACAAGAACGAACCTTCCAGCGCAGCGCACAGGCGCGCGAGCGCCTGCTTCGGCATCAAATTGAGGGTCTGACGCAGGAACGCCGAAAAGAACGCACCTTATCCCAATCGGCCGCCCAAAACCTCCGGGAACAGGTCCGGCGCCTGAACGACGAGTTGCGTCAAACCAGAAAAACCATTCTCGAGGAGAGGAGCGGGCGATTCGTCGAAGTGGCCCGCCGGAATCAAGACGGTGTGGTCTGGATCTTCCATCAATGGGCGGTTATTTCCAAAAAAACGGGAAAGCCCTTCTATTTCGGCGGGCTGGACCCTGGGGGAAACCCCAGGATCGAGGAGCGTCCCAGCGGGCCGGATTCCTATATCCTGGCTCAAATGGCCAGCGGAAGCGGTTTCGCCGTCAACAAGAAAGGATGGATTGTGACGACCCGCCATCTGGTCCGGCCCTGGGAGTTTGCCAACGAACTCGACCAGGCGGAGATGACGGGAAAAACCATCCGCCTGCTCTGCGTTTTCGCTGACACCAAAAAGGAGATCACTGCCCGGCTTTTCCGCGAATCCGACCACGCAGATCTCGCGCTTCTCACCATCCCGCCATTTTCCGGCATGCCTTATCTGAAGCGTCTCTTATCTCCTGGAGAAAAGGTGCGCCAGGGAACCGCCATCGCGGTCATCGGCTTCCCAACCAACGCCCTCATCGACGGCATGGCCCGGACCACCCTGACCACGGGAATATTGAGCAAGTCAGGTCCGGGGAACCGCTTCCAGTTCGACGCAAGCATTAATCCGGGAAATAGTGGGGGACCGATTCTAAATGCAAATGGCGTCGTCATCGGAGTTGTGGAAGCCGCTGCCACCAGCGGGCTGGGCGAGCGTCTTTACGGGATCAATTACGGTGTCCCGATTCTCTACGTCCACGAATTGTTGAAGAAGGACGCCTCGAACTAATTAGTTGAAGCCCGGGCGCATAGAAAAGAGTCAGATGACCCCTTTTTTTCTCATTGCCAAAATGGCGATATCCGCGATTGTCTCTACGGAAGTCTCCATATTATTGAGCACGACGTCATAATTATGAGGGTTCACGACATCTATCCCCGTAAAATCGCGTACGAAAGACTCCCGCTGTTTTTCTTCACGAGATGCGATGGATTCCGCCTCAAGGACACCGATTTTCCTTTCGCGGGCGATTTTTTCAGCCCGCCAGCGGAGAGGGGCGACCAGTCGAATGTGGAACCCTCTTTCCACTGTTCTGCATACGATCGCCCCGCCTCTCCCCAGGAGGATAACGCGTCCGGCGTGGGCGAGTGATATGAGGGATTCTGCCAGGGTCTCATAGGCCTGGTATTCCGTGGGTTTTTGGCCGATAAGGATGTCGGCCGTCTGGCGAATATAACTGCGCCGGCTATCGCTCAGGGCATTGACGAACTTCGCGACTTCACTCTCTTTCTGGGCGATTTTTTCGATCACCTCTTTTCCCATTGTCACCCACGGGGTCGGGTCGGGAGAAATTTCATTCAGCCGATCCGCCAGCAGGCTTGCCAACGGATGACCTTGGCAACCGTATTCCCGGGAGATGGTGATGAAGGGTCCGGGTTGAACGGGAGTCGTCTCCGTTTTTCGTGAGTGTTGCTTTGCCTGCCATGTCAGGTAATTCTGGATTCGAGGTGAGAAATATTCGAGGTTCATTTTAATGTCTCCCACGAGAGTCGGTGAATTCGGTCCTGGATCTTGTGTGCGTTTTGATGTTTTCCCCCAAATTTCCTCTCCTTTTCACGGGGATTCATTCGACGCCATCCCAGTAGGCATCGACCCTCGCCTGAATCTCCCTCAGGAGCGTTTCGTTCCGATCGGGACGAAACAGATGGGCATACCGACCCTGAAGCTTCAGGTATTCCTCCACCGGCGGCCGCCTGCCGGGAATTTTCGTGTGCACCACCTTCCCATCCGCGTATTCCTTCAACGGCCAAACGCCTGTCCGAACGGCCAGTTTTCCGATCTCCACCGCCTCCATCGGGTTGAAATCCCAGCCGGTGGGGCAGGGCGAAAGGGCGATGAGCATGCGCGGCCCCTTCATCTTTTTCGATTTTTCCACCTTGCGGGCTAGATCCACCGGTTCGGCACCTACCACCGTGGCCACATAGGTGGGTTTGTGAGATGCCCAGATGGAAAAGAGGTCCTTCTTATATCCCGGAAATCCGCGCGGTCCCTTGCTGGTAGCAGTCCGGGCCGCGTGGGGCGTGGCTGACGAATACTGCTGGCCGGTGTTTCCGTACCCCTCGTTGTCGTAGCAGATGTAGATAAAGTCCAGATCCCGCTCAATGGCTCCCGAGGTGGCCGACATTCCGATGCCATTGGCGGCACCATCTCCGGTGAGGACCACTACATTCAGGTTTTCCCTCGAGTCGATTCGCTTTTTTTGAATGAGGATGTCCAGGGCGTCCCGCACGCCCTGCGCCCCGGCGGGCGCCGACCCCATGGATGTATAGAGCCAGGAGCCCCGAAAGGGGGTGAAGGGATAGACCGAAAGAAGCGTCATGCATCCCGCGGCGTTCACGAACACCGTCTTCTCACCGAGAATGTCGTATATCTCGTGGATGGCCTGGAGGCCGCCGCACCCCGCGCACATGGGCGTCCCCGTTCCCAACAGGTGAGTGGAAGGGAGGTCTTTCATCCGCTTGAAGGCCGTTTTTGTCTCGTTCATTTTTCCGGCTCCAGTTCCAGCCGCTCGGCATGCGCGATTGCCTGCAGCTTTCTGACCTCACGAATTTCCCCTTTTGTGTAAAGAAGTCGGGGAGGGGGTATCTCTTCCGTTTCCGCCGCTGTTCGGGTAACAGAGGCCATTTCGTAGAACTCTTCCGGTGTGATATCGCGCCCCCCGAGACCGCCGATGAAACTCACAAGGGGGGGGACATTAGCCTGACCATGAAGTGCCGAGGCCAGCTCCATATAAAGGACGCCCCCTTTCCCCATCGAGAGGTTTTGATCGATCACGGCAATCCCCTTCTTTCCGGTCAGGACGCGCCGGATTTGCTCTTCGGGAAACGGCCGGAGGAGGCGCGGGCGCACCAGCCCGATCGACCACCCCGCCTCGCGCAAACGGTCTACCGCTTCTTTCGCCTTGGTGGCGAATGAGCCTATCATCACGAAAACATATTCCGCCTCATCGGACCGGTAGGTTTCAACGGCGTCGTGAGTCCTTCCGAACCTTCGGGTGAATTCCCCGGCGACCTCTTCATAAACGGAGAGCGCATTTTGCGCCGCCAGGTGGGTTTCATATCGGAAATAGGAGTAGGCCGTGCCGCCGATGGCCGCTACGGCTTGGCTGACCGGCGCGCTGGCGCGGAAGGGGATGTTCCCCGCGTCATAGGAGCTGACAAACCGACCGGCGGCTTCGGCGTCCGGAATCTCAACCGGCTCCCGCGTGAAGGAAAGATAGAAGCCGTCCAGGTTCACGATGACCGGAAGGCGCACGCGTTCATCCTCTCCCAGCCGAAAAGCGATGAGGATACTGTCCAGCACCTCCTGACAGGTGGCGCAATGAATTTGCAGGAAGCCGCTGTCGCGTGCCGCCAGGATATCGTTGTGGTCCGGCTCGAGGGTGATCGGGGTAGCCAGCCCGCGCGAGACGTTCACCAGCACGAAGGGCGCACGCCAGCCCGCAACCGTGTAGAGCATTTCCATCCCGTAGAGCAGCCCCTGGCTGGATGTTGCCGTGAACACGCGCACCCCCGTCGTGGCGGCCGCGCCTGCGGCAGTGATCATGGAGTGCTCGGAGTCGAGGGTGACCATCCGGGCGTCCATCTCGCCGTTGTCGACCCAGTTGGCGATGGTCTCAATGATCTCGGTCTGGGGCGTGATCGGAAACGCGGGCACGTAGTCCGTTCTCGCCAGACGCGCCCCCCAGGCCGCCGCGGCGTTGCCTGTCAAGAGTTTCCGTTTCATGACTCTACCCCTTCGGCTGCATGGGCTTTGGGCTTGTGTTCCGCCACGGCCTCGATGGCATGGGCCGGACATTGCGCCACGCAGATCATGCATCCCTTGCAGTGGTCGTAATCGATTTCGGGGAAGCCATCCTCGCCCAGTTCGATGGCGCTGTCGGGACAGAAGGTGCTGCACACCCACCAGCAGCGGTTACAGTGCTCGAAATCAATAACGGGCCGCATCGTTCGCCAGAGACCCGTTTTGACCTCTACGCTGGTGGCCGCCGCGTGAATGGCGGGCGCGGAACGCCGGGCTTCCTCGAAGGGCAGGTCGACCCAGTCCGGTTTTTCGTATGCGCCGCCAGAGAAATCCCCATCTTCCTTTATATATCCTTCGTGAGAGGCCATGAGATCATAGGCCTCCATCGCCTTTTCGGTATTTTTCTGGACGATATCCGGGCTCAAATGTGCGAGTTCATGATGGATGGCTTCGATAAGGAACTCGCGGGAGATCTCGCCCACGAGCCGGGCGGCGGCGCCTGCACATGCAGTCCCGACGAAGGGGATATCCTCTCGTTCCTCCACCGTATCTGCGGCGGGCAACACGAGGATTCGTGCAGGGGTGTTCAACCTTTCCTGCCAGGTTTCAGGACTTTCGAAGGAGTGAACGAGTAAGGTCGTGATCTTGGTGATGCCGGAGAGGACGCCGGCCGCCGGAACAGGTACAAGAGTCTCGTCCGCGACAATGATCAGATGAGGCTGCCGGATGATTCCACGCTCGTTGATGGGTTCTCGCGAAGCGCGGACATAGGCGAATATTGGCGCTCCCCGCCTCTCGGCGCCGTATCGCGGAGCGTCCTGAACCTCGAAACCTTCGAGAAACAAGGCGGTTCCCAATATTCGGCTGGCGGTCTTCATGCCCTGGCCGCCGCGTCCATGAAACCGGATGCGATACATTGGGTCGAATCACCCCATCAATCAGGCCAGGCCGACCCGCAACCGCGCTTTCCCTATGAATAAATATAGGTTTTCGACATCAAATTTTCGAACCGAAATGTCATCATTCCGCTTCAATCTTTTCGTTTTTAAGAAAACGTGAAAAGCATATGCCGTTAAACCTCCGGGGTATACACCGGTCTCACCACTCCAGAATATCGTTGACGCTCCACCGGCAGGATACAAAATTTAATATTGGAAGATCGGTCCTTTTCCACCTGAAGGGAGGGAGCCGGAATGCCTAGAACACGTAAAATCAAAGCATTCCGGGACAATTTTATGGGATATGTCCACGGAAACGATCCCAACTATGAGGCCGCGCTCCGGTTTCTGCTGAATCATGAGCATGAGAT
Source organism: uncultured Nitrospinota bacterium (assembly GCA_947258645.1). Classification (GTDB taxonomy): domain Bacteria; phylum UBA8248; class UBA8248; order UBA8248; family UBA8248; genus CAMYJL01. The sequence continues at coordinate 3,134 of CAMYJL010000072.1, read as the reverse complement.
TTTCGAAGAACTATCGGCGAAGGATGAGTCATGTTCGTCAAGAGAGCGAAATAAAGAAGCCTGGCGTATAGTGTTCAACGAGCTGACAAGGGCCCTCTCTCCCCTACAGATTCAACAACTGTTCGAGCACCTCACAGGAGATTTCCTGCAGACCGGCATGCGAATGGTCATCATGGCCGAGTCGCAGAAACTCCTCCAAGGAGATGTGGGCGGAGAAACCGGATAAATCCTCCCTTTTGATTTGGAGTGTTTGAGGGGGGCAGTGTCCAATGGCCGGAGGACTTGCAAGGAAGGTGGGGCGATCATCGAGGCGGAGGACACCCACACCGTCACACCTTAAATTTCTCTTCAAAAATTCAACTTGAACAGTATATTGAAGGGAGGGGAGGTTTTCCGTCTTGCTCCGGAGTCGCTATCTTGTTCCCGGGAGGACGGGCGTGATTGAAAGCGAGGCACATTCAGGCGGTCGTTCATTTTGCCGCTCAGGGAGAGTTTCAAATGCCTGAATCAGCAGAGACAGCTCAACCGGACTCTCTGGAAAAAGCTCTTGAGGAAATTCGGCGCACCAGTGAGGGCGAGGCGAATTCCCCTGTCAGCGTTGCGGTCAGAAGAGCGACACGTCTGGCCAGATTGCTCCAGGAGCGCGCCGCCGATCTTCAGACTCCGCAGGAAAAAAAACAGCAGGCTGAGTTCGAGCGGATGATGCAAAGCCCGCAGGATAAGGCGACACTGACCCAGATGACCGACCAGGCCTTTCGGTCCAGCAATCCCGGGCGCGCTGTTTCCCAGTTAACCCACATCTTGGACGTCCAGGGGGTGCCCCGCTTCTTCAGCCGAACGGACTGGACCCTTCTCAAGGGATTCCAATCGTTCGGGAGTTATCTGCCCGGGGTGGCCGTTCCCCTCGTCAAGGAAAAGATGAGAGAGGAGACGGCGAACGTCATACTTCCGGCCGAAGATGAACTTCTCGCCCGGCATCTGGAAGCCCGCAACCAGGCCGGCGTGCGGATGAACGTCAACTTTTTGGGTGAGGCGCTCCTTGGGGAAGAGGAAGCGAGGTCCCGCCTGGAGTCCTACCTTCGGGCGCTCCAAATGCCCGAACTCGAAGTCATATCCGTAAAGATATCCACCATTTACTCTCAAATATCCTCCCTGGCCCGTGAAAGCTCCATCGAAGTTCTCTGCGAGAGGTTGGAGCTTCTCTATCGCGCAGCCGCCAAGATGAAATTCGCCAGAGCGGACGACAACGTTGTTCCGAAGTTCGTGTACCTCGACATGGAAGAGTACCGCGACATGGGCATTACCGCAGAGGCTTTCATGCGAACGCTCGATCGAAAAGGACTTGAGAATGTCGGGGCGGGAATCGCCCTGCAGGCGTACATGCCTGACTCTTATGTCATGCAGCGGCGCATAAACGAATGGGCGCGCAAAAGGGTCGCGAAAGGGGGAGCGCCCGTGACGATACGTCTCGTCAAAGGTGCGAATATGGAGATGGAGCGTGTCGAGGCGTCGATTCAGGGTTGGCCGCAAGCTCCCTTCAAAACCAAGCCCGAAGTGGACGCAAACTTCAAGCGTATGCTTCACGAGGGCATGCGTCCGGAGAATATCGGAGCGGTTCATTTGGGCATTGCCTCTCATAACCTTTTCGATCTTTCCTACGGGCTCGTGCTGGCGATGGAAAACAACGCTCTGGACAAAGTACAGTTCGAAATGCTCGAGGGCATGGCGAACCATCAGCGGCGGGCCCTGTTTGAGATCGCCGAAAATCTGTTGCTCTATTCGCCCGCCATCAAGAAAGAAGAGTTTATTTTTGCCATCGGATATCTCATCAGGCGCCTGGATGAAAATACCGGCCCGGATAATTTTCTCCGCCACGCTTTCAGGTTGCAGGTCAGTAGTCCGGAGTGGAAAGCGCTTGAAGAAGGCTTCCTCAATTCTTTCGAGCTCATTGAGGATCTGCCATCCAAACCCCGGCGCACCCAAAATCGGAGGCTGTCTGTAGCGCAGGTTTCTTCCGCCGACGATTCCATCGAGACGTTCCTGAACGAGCCGGACACCGATTTCTCTCTTCCCGAAAACGTCGCCTGGGCAGAAAACATTCTCGATACGTGGCGCGGGCGCACGGGGGAATGGGCTGCCGATATCCCCCTGGTTCTGGCCGGCCAGGAGATTTTTGACGGCCGCACTGTCCGGGAATGCCTCGATCCCTCCCGGCCGGGCGTGGTCGTGGGAAGATTTCGGCTGGCGAATGAGGATGACGCCCGGCAGGCGGTGGAATGTGCCCGGGAAGATGCCGACGGATGGCGTGATAAATCCCCCGAGCAGCGATCGGAGATTCTCGGGAAAGTGGCGATGGAGCTTCGCCGCTCCCGGGGGGATTTGATGGGGGCGGCTCTGGCCGATGGGGGAAAAATATTCACGGAGTCGGATCCGGAAGTATCCGAGGCCATTGACTTTCTCGATTTTTACAGAAAAAGCGCCTCGGAGTTTCATCGGATCAAGAGTCTAAAAGCACGAGGGAAAGGGGTCGTTGTTGTTGTGCCGCCGTGGAATTTCCCTATTGCCATTCCCTGCGGCGGGGTGGCGGCGGCCCTTGCGGCGGGCAACACAGTTATTCTGAAACCGGCGTCCGAAAGCGCCCTGGTCGCCTATGAGTTCTGCCAGTGCTTCTGGCGTGCCGGCGTTTCACGGCAAGCGCTTCAGTTTGTCCCGTGCCCGGGCTCCACGGTCGCGGCAAAACTGGTTTCCGATCCGAAGGTGGATGTTGTGATCCTCACTGGAGGAACGGATACGGCTTTTGCCATGCTTCGCAACAAACCTGACATGAACCTGTTGGCGGAAACGGGGGGCAAAAACGCCACGGTCGTGACCGCGCTTTCCGATCGGGAGCAGGCGATCAAGCATGTTCTCCATTCCGCCTTCAGCCACAGCGGGCAGAAATGTTCTGCGACCTCCCTGCTTATCCTCGAAGAGGAGGTCTATGAAGATCCCGAGTTCAAGAAAACGCTCTGCGATGCGGTAAACAGCATGCATGTGGGTTCCGCCTGGGAGCTGGATACGAGGATGGGACCTCTGATTCATCCTCCCGAAAGCGATCTCGAGGTCGCTCTGAAGGAGCTCGAGCCGGGCGAGTC
>CAMYJL010000071.1 GCA_947258645.1 uncultured Nitrospinota bacterium | reverse complement strand
AAAAACTGCTCTCCGCGATTCGCGCGAGCAAATCTTTCAGCTCCACTTCAGAGGTCAGGAACCTTACGGCCTGCTGAAGACCCTCCATCTCCGCCACCCTCGCTCGCGCAATCTCGTGGTTCTGCGCGTTGTGGATGGCGATCGTCGCCTGATCGGCAAAGCTCGTGGCAAGTTCGAGATCTTCCTGACCGAAGACATAGCCTTTCTCGCGAAATATACTCAGCGTCCCGAGAACACGATTTTCCAGCTTGAGTGGAATGACCATCAGGGAGGTTGTTCGCTCCTTCTTCGCCGATTCGCGGTGTGACAGAAGAACCCGGGTGTCATTTCTCATATCGGAAGTGATGAGGGCCTCACCCATCTGCGCCACCTTTCCGCTCATAGATTCCCCGAGCCGAAGCCGCTCCGTTTTCATGGCTTCGAGGGCCCCCGGGGTCGCCTCGGCCCGGACCAGGAACTCGCCTTCCATCAGCCGGAAACCCACCTCCCCTCCAAAGAGGGACGCGGCGGACTCGGCGATAGATCGAAGCACTTTGGGAAGCTCGAGGCCCCGCGTGATTCGCTGCGCAACTTCGACAAGGGCTCCCAGACGCTTGGCCCGCTCATCCGATTCCTGAAAGAGCGTGGCGTTCCGGATGGCCGGCCCCAAATGGCTGGTAATCGAAACAAGAAACTCCACATCCCCTTCAGTGAACGCCGACACGGATGTACGGGCGACATTCAGATGAGCGATGCACTTGTTGTCCTGGAGGATGGGCAAGACAAGCTGGCTGAGAAACCCGGCTTCCAGCAACTCTTTTCCGCGAACCGAAGAAACCTCCCGAAGGTCGGGCACATTCTCCACCTGATGGTTCCGGTACACCTTCTCCAGCCAATCTAATTTCAGGGCATCCACCCCCCCAAGCGGCTGGATCTCAATGTCCGATTCATAATACCAGTAGCGGAAGCACCTGGATTCGAGATCGGCGCTCGCGATCAGGCAACGCTCGCAGGGGACAACCCTTCGAATCTCACGGACGATGGTTTGGAACAGTTCGCGCGGCTCCAGAGTGGAACCCACGGCCTTCGCGATCTCACTCGTGACTTCCAGCCGGGCCGCCCTTTTCTGCGCTTCCGCGAACAAGCGGGCGTTTTCGAGGGCCACGCTGGCCTGGGACGCAAGAGCGCCGAGAAGCTCCATATCTTCCTGACTGAAAGCCCCCACTTGCCGAGACAAGCAATTGATCTGGCCGATTAGTTTTCCTTGCCGAAGCAGGGGCAGGCAACTGAAGGAGTGAATCCCGTTCTCTCTCGGCCAATCGTCCACAAACAGGTAAGGATTCTGTGCGTCGGGAATGTTGACGCTTTTCATACCCGATTTTTGAAGGATGGTTTCACCGAATTTTATGGCAACGGTTCTGTTGTCCAGATACGGGAGGGTTCCCCGCGAAACCCGAACCTGAAACTCTTGTTTTTCTTCGTCTAATATGAGGATATTTGAATGGTCCGCTTTCAGCAGGTCCACCGCGGCATCCGCGATGCTGGTGAAGAGTTCGTTGAGATCCAGATTTTCCGTGATTTTCCGGCTGAGATCGTTCAGTGCCGCCAGACGGGAGGCATGTTCACCTACCGTCTTGTACAGCGTGGCGTTCCGGATGGCTGGGCCCAAGTGACTCGCAATGGAAGTGAGAAGCGCAATGTGTTCATCCGAAAAAGCGTTCACGCGCAAACTGTGAAGGCCGATATGGGCGATGCACTCATCATCGAGAACAATGGGCACGATCAGCGAGCTGCGCATGCCATTTCTCACCATCCGTGAGCGAATTCTGGATTTGGCTTCCCTGAGGTTTGGAACGTAGAATGGTTTTTTTTCTTCGTAGACGATACTCCCCTCCCACCTGGTCGCATCTTCCACTTCATGCTCTTCATGTTCCGCCTCAAAATCCGAATCGACATACCAATAGTGGTGCTCGTTGGTCTTCAAATCCATGGTGGCGAAAACACATCGCTCACAGGGGACCAAGCGGCGAATCTCGCTGCCGACGACCCGGAAAAGATCCTCCGGGACAAGGGTCGAACCGGCCATCCGCGTAACTTCTTCAACGATCTCCAGACGGTCCGCACGCTCGTTCGCATTGGCGAGCAAACGGGATTTTTCAATCGCTACCGCGGCCTGATCGGCAAACATCTGGGCTGTCTCGATGTCCCGGTCGGAAAGAACGACTGGCTTGTCAAAGTAGTACGTGAGGGCGCCTATTCCCTTCTCTTCCCCTTGCAGGGGAAGCGTAAGGGAAGCGCGGTACCCTTCTTTCCGAATGGCATCGCGCAAGGATGCCAGATGTTCATCTGTCAGCGCATCCTCCACAAACGTGGCGGCAAGCCGCCTCGCCGCCATATGCCCAGCCAGCCGCCCGGACGAGCCTTCAACGGCCTTCACATATGAATCGGACAACCCCGTACTCCACGCACATTGGAACGAATCACCTGAAGTCAATATCCAGATTCCGCATCGACTTGCATCCAGCATGTCCGACCCGGCCCGGCCGATGAGCTCGAACACAGCGTCCGGATTTTTCTGGACCGCGAGCTCGTGCGAGAGTTGAGAGAGGAGTTTCAACTGGGAAAAACCGGCTTTGGTATCTCCGATATGCGATTCGAGCGAAGCGAGAAGCTGATTTTTTTCGATGGCCAGCGAGGCCAGATCACCGAGCGCCTGGGCCAGATGGCGATCTCCTACCGTATATTCGCGGACATCCAGATGATGAAGGATGATCGCCCCGAAAGATTGCTCTTCAATGATGAGCGGAATGAAGGCGACGGTCCGGTGCCCATTCCGCCTCGCCTCCTCCGGAGAAGCCGCCCTCGGGTCCTGGCAGATGTCGGGGATCACTTCCAGCTGTTTGTCCCGAAACACCTCTGAAAGGATGGGATGGGAGCGGTTGGACTCGAAAGAATCGATAAATTCCTTCGGGTAATCATTTGAATACAGAACTTCCGGGAGAGGAAATAAGCCCTTCCGGATCCGGACGACCATCGATCGGTTGGCCCCGAGGATGCGGCGGGCTTCCTCGCAGATTGTTTCGAGAACCCTGGACAGATCGTGCTCCTGGAGGATCTTCCGTGCGGTGCCCGCAAGAGAGACATACCCCAGCGCGATAGAAGCATCGGCGGCAGTCGAAAGGGGCTCTCCTGAAGCTGTCTGGCCAGCCATCTCAGGCGGAGGCATATGAACTCTCACTCCATAAAATTCATCGTGTCTTATTGTGATTGTTTCAAAACACCAAAAAAGAAATTGCAAAAAAAATGCAAATTATTGAAAATAAACGTATTAACCATTTTCAGATTAGAGGAATCTCGCCTCCCCGGCAACTGAAAATTCCGCGTCCGGGGGAGGGAAATTCGCTATTTGGCGGGTGTTGATAGAGGGAAAATACGGCGCAGCCCGGGTCATTGCGGGCGGTGGGACACCGTGTCCTTACTTCTTTTTCTTCTTTTTCTTCTCTTCTTCGAGCTTTTCGGGGGTTCCGAAGTAATAATCGTTCGCATCCAGCAGGCTGTGGCACTTGATGCAGTACTGAACGTCTCCGCCGTACCCCTGAAATGTTTTGCCCTTCCATTTCAGCGCGCGGAAATCCAGGGTCGAGATCGCCCAGAACCAATCGCCCGCCTGGGGGTTCGAGCCCGCGGCCTCTTTTTTCATGATAAACAAATAAGCCCGCTTTCCCGCCTTCCCGTTCCGGTTCACCCAGGAATCCTTCACGATGATGCTACCGGGAGGGAATTTCGCGGGAACCGTTTTCAACCCCTTCTCGGCCAGAGGGTTCAGGTAGGTTCTCACCAGGCGCCGGCCATGGGATTTGCTGTAAATGGGCTGGGAGTGGATGGACGTCCAATTTTTATAACTCTTGGCGTATTCAAAATCGGCGGGCGCCTCCGCACCCTTCGCGATTCCCGCTCCACCGGAAAGAGACCCCGCGACAACCAGAAAAATCAAACCCACAAAAGCGCCGAACCACAAAGCAGAAAATCTATTCAAACTGTTTTCATTTATCGGTAAAGGCGGCGGACCAAATACCAGAACCGACTCCCATCATCTTGGAGTTCCCATAATGGAAGTTCAAGCAAAAGGCCCCGAAAAATCCCCTCACTTTCCATAAGTAATCCGGTATATCGCCCCCAGCCGATCATCCGAAACGAGTATCGAGCCATCCGGCATTTCCTGAATATCGACGGGCCGGCCCCATCCCCTGCCCTCCCGGAGCCATCCTTTCGCGAAGGTCTCGTAGCTGACCGCCCGGCCACCCTTGAGCCGAACCAGCGTGACCCGGTAGCCGATGGGATCGGTCCTGTTCCATGAGCCGTGCTCGGCGATGAATATCTGGTTCCGGTATTCGCCCGGAAACATCGCGCCCGTGTAGAAGCGCATGCCGAGAGAGGCGACATGGGGGCCCAGTTCCATCGCGGGCGGGGTGAACTTCCGGCAGTCGCGCCCCGCCCCGTACCCCGGGTCGGGAAGCGCCCTTCCGTGACAATAGGGATACCCGAAATGCATCCCTTTCCGAGGGGCGTGGTTGAGCTCATCGGGCGGGCGGTTGTCCCCGAGCAGATCCCGGCCGTTGTCCGTGAACCAGAGCTCCCCGGTCGCGGGATGCCAATCGAACCCGACCGAGTTCCGCACCCCGCTCGCAAACACCTCCCACTGATTTCCCGACGGCGAAAACCTCAGGATAGAGGCGTAGGGTTTTCCCGGCTCGCATATATTGCAGGGAGCGCCCACCGGAACATACAGCCTGCCGTCCGGGCCGAAGCGTATGAATTTCCACCCGTGATGAACGTCTCTGGGGAGGCGATCGTTCACCACGACGGGCTCGGGCGGCCGCTCCAGGCGCGATTCGATTCCATCGAAGCGGAGGATGCGATTGATCTCCGCCACATAGAGCGAGCCTTTCCGGAAAGCGACGCCGTTGGGCCAGTTCAAATCGCTCGCGATAACCCGCACCCGGTCCGCCTTCCCGTCCCGGTCGTCGTCCCGAATGGCGTAGACCCGACCCGCCCGCCGGGTGCCCACAAACAGGGTTCCCTTCGGCGAAAGGGTCATGGATCGTGCGCCGGGAACATTCCGGGCGAAAACGCTGATGCGAAATCCGGGAGGAAGCTGGATTCGCTCGAGAGGGATATCCTGCCCCGTGGCTGTCGTCGTGCAGGCAGAGAGAATCAACAAGAGCAAAAAAGAAAAAGCGCGCAAATGCACGAGAAATTTCCCCAATTGAGGGCGGCTTAATCTCTGAAAGGCGGGCACCTTCGCCCGGTGGGTTTAGATGCTCACCTGAAAATTGGGAATCTGCATCTCTTGACTGTCTTCGCCATGAACCTTACACAGCTCTTCGAGCGTCGTCTCGGTCAGCGTCCGGTCAATCGCGTCTTCCAGCTTGAGCCAGAGCCTGCGGCTTCCGCACGCGGCCGGGTTCCCCGAAAGAGAGGCCTCCCCGTCGCTGCAATCCACAGGTTTGATTTCCTCCTCGACCGCGAAAAGAACGTCCTTCATCGTGATCTCGGAGGGCGGAAGCGCCAGAACGTACCCGCCGCCGGGACCTCTCGTACTTTTGACGAGATCGGAACGTCTCATCTTCACGAAGAGTTGTTCCAGATAATGCTGGCTGATGTTTTGCCGGGTGGCAATCTGGGGCAAGGGAATCGGATGCGTTTGAGAGTGCATCGCCAGATCGATCATGGCGATCACCGCGTAACGGCCTTTCGTTGAAATTTTCATATCTTCTCATTCACCTCTTTTCAGGCTCCGTCGGACGAGTCAGAAGCTCCCGCATGGAGAAACCTCATGTAATATTAGCTTGAACCTTCCGCAACCGCCTCGCTCCAAGTCCGCTCCCCTCCGCCCTGGATGTAGTTCTTCTCATCAATCGACGTGATAGATGATGGCGTCCCGCACACGGGACAATCCGGATCACGCGCCAGTTCAATCCCGTCGAACCTTCCGCGCCACAGATCGGCCACCAGCAGCCGGTTCGCCCATGCGGGCCGCAGACCCGAAAGCAGGCGTACCGCGTCGCCCGCCTGGGCCATTCCGATGTATCCGGCCACGGCCCCGAACACCCCCGCCTCGCCGCACGAGGGGCCTTCTTCGCCTAGAAGGACTTTCCCGTACACACAGCGGTAACAAGCCGTATCCCCCGGAATCACCGTCATGAGCTGCCCGAAGAACCGGAGAATCCCGCCCGTCACAAGCGGGCGTCCCCCGAGGACACAGGCATCGTTCAAGAGCAGCTTCGCGGGCAGGTTATCGGTCCCGTCCACCACGACATCGTATCCGGAGACAAGTTCCGCAGCGTTTTCCGCACCCAGCCGGAGACAGTGCTTCTCGACCCGAACCCCTGGGGCCATCGCCGCCAGGCGCTCCGCGCCCGATTCGACTTTCGGGCGGCCAAGGTCCGCCGTGCGATGAAGTATCTGGCGGGCGAGATTGGAAAGATCCACGGCGTCGTCATCCACCAACCCCAACCGCCCCACACCCGATGCGGCGAGGGCCAGCGCCGCGGGAGAACCCAACCCCCCGGCGCCCACGATGAGGGCCGAGGCCCCGCTCAAAGCGCCCCCGGGCGTCACGACCCGCTCTCCGCGGCGACGACGAGTTCCGCTTCGATAAAATCCTTTGCCTCCCGCTCCCAGCGAAACACCTTGTAGCCCCGCACCTCGCCGCCACAGACGCTCATGACGATGTGTTCGGCGTCGGGAAAGGAGGGAACGTCGCCGAAGGGAACGGCCGCGTCCTTATCCTCCTGTGAGAAGTAGGCGTCCTCGTCCGGATGGCTGTGAAAAATTCCCCGGAGCACCTCGCCCTTCTCTCTCGCCTCCCGGAGGATGCGCTCGAACTCGAACGGCTCGATCAGATACGCGCGGCGCGCCGTCCGGGGATACGACTCCGGATCGCGCTCGTGAAATTCGTTCTGGACATTGCGGAGCGGGTGAAGGCGAAGTTTGTCATGGCCGACATCGGAAGGCGGGGGCCCCAGGATCACGCCGCAACACTCGTCCGGATAGGCGTCCCGGGCGTGGGCGTACATCCGCTCCATCTGCTCTCCGGTCAACTGCATGCCAGCGCCTCTCTCATTAATGCATCTCGCTAAGATAGCGATCGCCTCCGTCCGGAAAAACCGTGACGATCACGCCGCTACCGATGCGGCGGGCCACCTCGCGCACCCCCACGAGAGCGGCGCCGGCGGAATGGCCGATGAAAATCCCCTCCTCCCGGGTAATTTGCTCGGACAGATCCCAGCTCGCTTCGGTATCAGCCAGAATCAGATCGTCGTGAACCGACTCGTCGTAAATCCCCGGCCGAATCGCCGTGGGGATGTGCTTCATGCCCTCGAGCCCGTGGAAAGACTCGGAAGGCATCACCGCGTACACCTTCACGCCGGGCTTTCGCTTCTTCAGGCCCCGGCCCGTTCCAATGAGGGTCCCGGTCGTCCCCAGACCGGCGACAAAATGCTCTACCCGGCCCCCGGTCTGCTCCAGAATTTCCACGGCCGTCGTATCCTCATGCGCTTTCGGATTGGCCGGATTGTCGTACTGGCAAGGCAGGAAATAGGTCCCGGGATCGGCCTCGAACATCCTTTGCGCGAGCCGCTGTGCACCGTCCGAGCCCTCCAGGCCGTCCGAAAATACGGCGTCCGCGCCGTAGGCCTTGAGCGTCGCCTTCCGCTCGGCGCTGGCGTTTTCGGGAATGACGAGCTTGACCGGAATGCCGAGCGCTGCCCCAATCATGGCGTAAGCGATGCCGGTGTTGCCGCTCGTCGAGTCAAGAAGGATCATCCCCGGCTTCAGGAGCCCCCGCTCGAGGCTGTCCCGAACCATCGAAAGAGCGGCCCGATCCTTGACAGATCCGCCCGGGTTGAACCACTCCGCTTTCGCGTAAACCTCAACGTCCGGAAATTCCTTCTCGAAAAGCTTGATCTTCAAAAGCGGTGTATTGCCTATCTCCTTCAGAATAGGCGCGTCTTCAATTCTCCGTATCGATCGAAAGGTCGTCTCCACCATGGGTTGCCATCGTTCCTCTGCCGTCGGTCCCGCAGCGGGCACAAATTGTCCTTGCCCTCATCTTTCCAAAATACGGGACCCCATTCATCGCGAAACCTTTTTCATATGGCCGCGCGATAGATCAAATCGGGCCAGCACGGTCGACCCCACCGATTTTTCCCCCTTGAGAAGAGTGCGCAGTGCATAAGAAGCCAACATGGCACCGATCACTCCCTCTGCCGGAGCCGCCGGGAGAGGCGTTTCAGCCGCCTCCGGCAGACAATCCACCACATCCAAATTTTCAGGGCCCTCCACTACGGCAGCGGCCCATCCTTCCCGAATCCCGCGAAGAGCGGGTTTTCCGCATGTCTCGAACCGGGCGGCGGCCTGCTCCAGCGCCTCATCCCGACCCGACAGAATAACCAGATTGTAGCGCGCCAATGCCGCCCCGGCGCTTTCCTCTATCTCGGAGCGGGTCACCACCTCAAAGCGGGTGTCCGGGTTCAGCGCGGCGGCCGACGCCGCCGGCCCCGCCGAATCATAAAGACTCGTCAACCCCGCGAGACTCCCCTCCGCCGCCGGGCTTTTGCGGGAGTCGACCGGACACCAGCCGATGCCCCCCACGCCGCCCGCCACCAGATAAGTCGCCGCGACGGCGGCGGCGCCCTCTCCCTCCGGCGTGAAAACGATCAGGACCGAGGATTCCAAAAGGCGCTTCTGACCGATGCCGCCCACCTCCGGCAGGAGGATGTGCCGGCTGTACCGCTGGATTTGCGCTTCGGTCAGACTCAAGGCACTTCCGCCTTACCGGCCTCCCGCAATCGCGGGAACGATGGAGAGCTCGTCTCCTTCGCTGACTTCGGTGTCCTCGCCCTGGAGGAACCGGATATCTTCCTGATTCACATAAATATTCACAAACCGGCGCAGCTTCCCGTCCTCGCCGTAAAGGCGCTGGCGCAGCCCGGTGTATTGCGAATCGAGATTGACCAGAACTTCTTTCACAGTTTGTCCATCCAGCTCAACTGCGTCCTTTTGGCCGGTAAACTCCTGAAGCGGGGTGGGAATTCGAACCACAACTGACATCTCAACCTCCAGAAATCGGCGGGACGCTGGAATCATCTCCAGTCCCTTTCGATGGAAAAAATCGCCTTAGCGAAAGTATTGCTCCAAACTGAAATATCTTTCGGCGCCGTCTGGCACAACGACGACGACATTTTCCTCGGAAGACATCTCTCCGGCAACGCGCAGGGCCGCACATACTGCCGCTCCGGCCGAGATGCCCGCCGATATACCCTCGTCCCGGCTCAGCGCCTTGGCGTAACCGTACGCCTCGTCATCCTTGACCGTCTCGATGCGATCGATGATCTCCCGGTTCAGCACATTGGGGACAAACCCCGCGCCGATCCCCTGAATCTGATGCGGCCCCGCCTCTCCCCCCGAAAGGATGGGAGATGACGCGGGCTCAACGCCCACCACCTTCGTTTCCGGCACCTTCGCCTTGAGCACCTCTCCGACCCCGGTGATGGTTCCCCCGGTTCCGACACCGGCAACGAACGCATCGACCACATGGGCGCCCATGTCGCGAAGTATCTCCCGGGCCGTCGTCCGCCGGTGAATCTCGGGATTCGCCGGGTTGTTGAACTGCTGAGGCATGAAATAATCCGGATTTTCCGCGACAATCTCCTCCGCCCGGACAACCGAGCCATACATGCCCGTATCGCAGTCGGTCAAAATCACCTCGGCACCGTAGGAAGTCAGCAGCGCGTTTCGTTCATGACTCATGCTTTCGCAGAGGACAATCTTCACGTTGTAGCCGCGAACGGCGCCCACCATGGCAAGGCCGATGCCGGTGTTTCCGCTGGTGGCCTCGACAATCGTTCCGCCCGGCTTCAGGAGCCCGCGGTGTTCCGCGTCCATCACCATGCTGAGGGCGATCCGATCCTTCACGCTCCCGCCGGGATTGAACTGCTCCAGCTTGACGTAAATCCGGGCCCCGTTCTTTTGCGGCAGGTTGCAAAGCTGTACCAAAGGCGTTCCGCCGATGTACTCCAGTACATTCGGCAAGGCGCGAAGAACCTGGGAAGGCCGCCCTCTCGTTCCCAATACCATACGGCGCTCTCCATGATGGCGTTGTCTGATCAAATCCTTGAAAAGAAAGCTATAATTCCCGATTTATTTTGTCAAGATTGTAGAACAATGTTCTGAGAAATGCACCATCCTCCATTCGTATCTAGCGGAAAAATCAAGGAATGCGGTGGTTTCCCCCTGCCCGTGAAAGGTGATAAATTTCCCGCCGTCGGCCGCCGTGGGGCAGGGAGAGCGTCGAGCCGGCGTCAAAATTCTTTCAATCTATTGTTTTAATTATTCTTATGATTCCAGGGAGGGGTTTTTCGTGCTGAACCCGGCTTTTTCCGGCCATCCTCCCGTCGCGCTGACAATCGCCGGCTCCGACTCGGGGGGCGGAGCGGGCATTCAGGCCGATCTCAAGACTTTTTCCGCCTTCGGGGTCTATGGCACCTCGGTCATCACGGCCCTGACCGCCCAGAATACTGTCGGCGTGCAGGGGGTCCACGCCGTCCCGGTTGATTTCATCGCCCGGCAGTTCGACTCTGTTTGCTCTGATTTCCCCGTCGCCTCGGCCAAGGTGGGGATGCTGGCCACCACGGAGGTCATCGAGGTTGTCGCCGAAAAAATCGCCTTCCACCGCGTGCCCCACCTCGTCGTGGATCCGGTCATGGTCGCCAAGAGCGGGGATCGGCTGCTCGCGGCGGACGCTTGTGAAACCCTCTCGCGGCAGCTTTTTCCGCTGGCCGAGATCGTCACGCCCAACATCGAAGAGGCAAGCGACCTTCTCGGCGGAACGGATATCGAGACCATCGATCAGATGAAAGAGGCGGCGAAGCGGCTTCATGAACTTGGGTGCGGCCACATCCTCCTCAAGGGAGGGCACATGACAAAAGGCGCCATTGACGTTCTTTACGACGGAGATGAGATATTCATATTCGAGGGGCGCCACGTGGACACTCCCCACACGCACGGGACGGGCTGCACCCTTTCGTCCGCCATTGCGGCCGGCTTGGCCCTCGGAAATTCCGTCCGCGAGGCCGTCTCCGAGGCGAAAGCGTTCATCCAGGGGGCCATTGAAAACGCCCTCCCGTTGGGAAAAGGCCGGGGCCCCCTCAACCACATGTACCGCCAGCTACCGGAGAATTCCCCATGAGCCAAAAAACGTACAAGGTCGGTTTGAACGAAGCCCTCACGGGCGACCTGCCCGTTCCGGGCGGAAAGAGCATGTTCCGAATCCTTCTGGACGAAGAAACCGTTGGCGCCAGAAACTTCGCTCTTCTGGTCAACGAATTCGATCCGGGTTTGACCTCGAAGGCCCACAAGCATGACAAGGAAGAACACGCCTTCTATATCATCAGCGGAACGGGCATCATCCGGATTGAGGACGAACGCATTCCCGTCGAGGAGGGCGACGCCGTTTACGTTCCGCCCGGAAAGATGCACGAAGTGAGCAGCACCGGGAACACGCCTTTAAAATACCTCGTGCTCTACTCTCCTCCCGGGCCCAACATCGCGCTCCGGGAAAAAGGTGCCTACGGACTGGCAGGGGATTGATCAACGGAGGAGCCCATCATGGACGAGAAGAACGCTCACATTCAGGAAGTGGGGGCAGGCGGGCGAATTCGCCTCCCGAAAGAGGTCATGGACGCCCTGGATGTCGCTCCGGGGAACCAGATCAAAATCGAGATCCGGGGCGATCTCATCTCTATTGCCCGACATCAGGTCAAAGACCCTTTCGGCACAGAGCTAAGGCATTAAAAATTTTATAAAAATTTAA
>CAMYJL010000070.1 GCA_947258645.1 uncultured Nitrospinota bacterium | reverse complement strand
TCAACCGCCCCAGCCCCTCACCCGGCGCTCGCCTCTCCGCTTCTTCGGCGAGGCGCGAAAGGCCCGCCGCCATCTCCGCCCCGCTCCAATCCGGCGCGTGCATCGCGGGCCGCCACACATCGGCACCCCCGAAAGAAAACTCGAACCGTTCCCCGACGAGAACACGACCGCCCGTATTTCTGACCCGGCTTCCCTGGCGAAGTCCGCTCGCCTCCCAGTCCACATTTTCCGGAAGCGCGCAGATGGCGTTGAGCGGCCCCGCCCCGATCGAGGGCGGGCCAATGCAGACGAGCCCCTCTTCCATCCGGAGATAAAAACTGCGGCGGAAGACGGCGAACACCTCTCCCGCCCCCGATCGCCCCAGCGTGCGCAGCGCGTTCTCGCCGACAAGCCGAACCGGATAGCGGAACGATAGGGAGCCCGGCATCGGCGGAGAATTTCGCGCCGGATCGAGGGCGGAGACCTCAGTTTTCATCGGCATGGATACACGTCCCCCCCTCCCCGCGCAGGGCCGGGAGGGCCTCTTCGAGGGCGGCGATGTAGACGCGCTTCCCGCCGCCCTCCAGAAAACGGATGACCGCCTCGATCTTGGGGCCCATGCTGCCGGGCGGGAAGTGCCCTTCCGCGTGATACTTCCGGATTTCGGCGAGCGAAACCCGGCCCAATTCTTTCTGCTCCGGCGTGCCGAAATGGATCGCCACCTTCGGCACCGCCGTCAGGATCATCATGTCCTCGATGCCGAGGACGTTCGCCATGAGGGCCGAGGTCAGGTCCTTGTCGATGACGGCCTCGACGCCCCGGCGGACGCCGTCCGGTTCGCGGACGACGGGTATCCCCCCGCCTCCGCCCGCGATCACCACCGCGCCGCGCTGCGCCAGCGCCCGAATGAGCGAAATGTCCACGATGTGGATCGGCCGGGGAGAGGGAACCACGTGCCGCCAGCCCCGGCCCACGTCCTCGCGCATCGTCCAGCCCATCTCTTCTTCAAATCGCCTCGCCTCTTCCTCTTCGTAGGCGTATCCGATGAACTTCGTCGGCTCCCCGAACGCCGGATCGTCCGGATCGACCTCGACCTGGGTGAGGAGGCAGACCACGTGGCGCGGGTTGTTCGTCCGGCGAAGCGCGTTCTCGAACGCCTGCATGAGAAGATAAGCGATCCCCCCCTGGCTGTGCGCCACGCAGATGTCGAGCGTCATGGGCGTCACCCGCTCGCTCGAAAGCGCCTGGCGCATCAGTATCTTGCCCACGACCGGGCCGTTTCCGTGCGTGATGATGAGTTCGTTATCGAGGTTCATGAGGGGCAGCAGGGATCGTCCCGTCGCCTCGGCGATGGCGGCCTGCTCCGCCGCCGTGCCCTTGATCCCGGGCGGATGGGTCGCGTTGCCGCCCACGGCGACGAGAAGGCGCCTGGGAAAATCGGAAATCTCCGCCACCACTACTCCCTTTCGAATTACACCTACGGCCTAACCTGCTCCGCCGTCACTTCGTTGACAAGCGGCCGTGATTGCTCGTACGCCGTGATATTTGACAGCGTTGTTTCGGCGATTTTTCGAAGGGCGTCTTCTGTAAAATACGCCTGATGACTGGTGATCACCACGTTGGGAAAGGTCAGAAGACGAGCAAATACATCGTCGTGGAGTACCTCTTCGGAGAGATCCTTGAAGAAAAGGTTCTCCTCTTCCTCGTATACGTCCAGACCCAAATACCCGATTTCCCCCGACTTGAGTCCTTCGATGACGGCCAGGGTGTCAATCAGCTTGCCACGGCTCGTGTTGACGATCATGACACCCCGCTTCATACGCTCCACTGCGGCGGTGTCGATCAGGCGATAGGTCGAGGAGGTCAAGGGAGCGTGCAGTGTGATGATGTCGCTCTCCGCGTAGAGCACATTGAGCGGCGCATAACGGGCGCCCACCTCCTCTACCTCCGGGTTCGGAAAGGGATCGTGCGCGAGAAGACGGCATCCGAATCCGGACAGAATCCTCGCCACCACCAAACCGATTTTACCCGTGCCGATAATACCGACCGTACAGTTCCTCAGATCGAATCCCAGCAGGCCGTCGAGCGCAAAATTCCCTTCTCGCACACGGCCGTAGGCACGGTGGATCTTCCTGTTGAGCGTTAATATGAGCCCTATGGTGTGCTCGGCGACCGAATAGGGGGAATAAGCGGGTACTCGGACCACGGTCATTTTCTCGCCCTGCGCAGCCTCCAGGTCCACGTTGTTGAACCCTGCGCAACGCAACGCGATCAGCCGCGTCCCTCCCCTGCAAAGCGAAGTCAAGACATCCCTTTCCAGGCGGTCGTGCACGAACACGCAAACAGCGGGGAATCCGTTTGCCAGGGCTGCCGATTCGGGACTTAATTGGGCTTCGAAATAGGAAAGGTCATGCAGACTGGCCGCATTGGCTTCCTCCAAAAATCGCCGGTCATAGGTTTTCGAGCTGAATACAGCGACTTTCACAACGACACCTCATCGGGGCTGCACGCATGAAGAGGAAAGTAGCGGCTCAGGACACTTTCAGCGAGGGCGGATCTACAAGCAGCCGGGGCCCCGGACCTCCTGCGCCGGGGTGTTCTCCGGCAGGAGCGATGCCGCGAAGCCTTCCGGATCGGCCTTGTACCCCGCCACCAGATCCCCGATCTGCTTCAAGATCATCTCGCGCTTGGCGAGGCCGATGGCGTAGATCGCGATCGGGTTCACGAGCTTCATGTAGAAGTGGTTCCCCGCCGACTGCTCGACGGCGCAGGCCGAGGGCTTTTCCGCCACCGCGAGCTGCGCCCCGAACGCCTCCGCGAACTCGGCCAGCGCGGGCTCATCGTGCAAATCCGCCGGGATTTCCGGGAAACGGGATGTGAGATCGTCTATGGTCATGGGACGTTCCTTTTCGAAAAGTGAGATTCAACCACTTCTTTTCTGGCACCAGAACACGTACATTCTCGCAAATGTATCAGGACATAATTCCTCAAAACCCTCCCATGAATCAAGGTCCGTCATGTTACTGTCTTCCGGAAATCGATTCATATAGGCCTGTTTGACTTTTTCATCCGGCATCACAAAACCGAGGAACTCCAGATCCTGCTCCTCCAGAAACTCCTTGATTTTCGGCGGGGTGAATCTGTGCTCCTGAACATGAAAGATGAGATCGCGGCAATTGCTCATGCTGTAAAAATCATACTCATTAAGCAAACGCCTCCATGCGCTGTTTTCGCGGCATGCCAATATCTCTTTCCTGAACCGGCGCATGTTTTCCGTATTGAGAGGGAGATTCATCTCCTCGAATTTTTCCCGCGCATGGTACAGGTAGCGGCGGGCGACTTCACTGTACAGCCCGATGAACATCAGACCGCCCGGCACCAGCAGATTCGACAGAACCTTCAATCCGTCCGAGGGCCTCTCCATGTGGTGCAGAACGCCCCCCGACAAGACGATGTGGAATTTTCGGTCCAGCGCCGTTAGGTTCAAAATATCCCCATGCAGAAAGCGGATATTCTCAATCTCCAGCATTTGGGCCATGCGCCGGGCATAAGCCAGACTGCCCCGGCTCAGATCGACGGCGAGAACGTCCAAATTGGAATAACACCTTGAAAAGGTGATCGGCTCCTCGCCCGTTCCACATCCCGCAGAAAGCATCTGGACGGTTCCTTTGAGAAATTCAGGAACCCTGAGATGAGGGAACTGCGCCTGGAGCGAGGAAGCAAGACTCTCCTGCATCCGGGAAGGGACGAATCTCCAGCGAGGGTACGGATTTTCCTCGTATTGAGAACGCACGGCCTGAGAAACCGCATCTTCGATATTCCCGAGCGTCTCAAAATTTTCTTTGAATTTTTCCTCTTCCAGAAGCTCAAGAAGAGTGCGTTGAATCACCGCCTGCACATGAGGACTCCACGCCTCGAGAGCCATCTCCTGAAGCGTCGATGCGCAGGCAAGCTCATACAGCGGCTCGTACATTCCAAACACCAGGAGAAGGCGCTCCACATCGCCGGATACGCACTCGCCCGATTCAACACGGGTCTCGATCGTGCGTTTTAAATCGCTCACGAGATCTTTTTCATCCGCATCCGCCCAAAAGACAAATTCGTTGTGGAAGCACTGCAGTGCCAGAGCCGAAAGAAATTTTCCGCCTGCGGCCGAATCGCCCGCCAGCGATTCATACGACAAGAGAAATGCCCGGCGGATCCGTGTCAAAATTACTTCCAACTCGGCATCCTGATTGACGCATTTTTCCAAAAAGGATACAAACAACCCATCCAAGGAAATTTCCCGGATCAGATTTTCGTCAATCTTGACTTCCCCGCCCGTCTCGCTCTTCAAAAAATATTTTAGCCTTATCTGAGCAGCGGCAATCGGAGCAAGACTCTGATATCTGATGGAAGAAGACGCAAGGCAGTCTTCGATAAATTTCACAACAGCTGGCTGATAGACCGTCGGGTGAAATGATTTTATGGCGGACACAGCAGTCTTCCGTACACCATCGTAACCAGGCTCAAGGCGCAGGGCTGTCAGGTAATGCTCCATCGCCTCGTCTATTTTTCCCTGTGACTGCAGCACGACACCGATGTTGTTATACATAACAGCGTTATTTGAATTCAGTTGGAGCGCTTTCCTGTAATTCTCCAGCGCCTCGTCCGCCTTTCCCTGATCTTTAAGCGCGTTACCCAGGTTCCCGTACGCTTCGGCATAATCCGGCTTCAGGCGCAGGGCCTTTCTGCAGCACTCGGCGGACGCCTCGAAATCGCCCTGTTCGGCATGGGCAACTGAGAGGTTGTTGCAGAAATAAGCTGAATCCGGATTGATCTCAACAGCCTGGCCAATTCGCTCCACTGCCAGGCCGAACTGCCTCTTCTGAAGAGCGATAAGCCCAAGGCAGTGCAGCGCATCGGCATGCGCAGGTTCCTTCAGCAGTACCTGACTGCACATGTCTTCGGCCTGCTGATAATTGCCCGCCTGAGCATGCTGGAGCGCCGCTCCTATCGCATTCGGACTATCCGGTCGCTTTCCAGCCAAGCCCGGATGTTGAACGGGGGCCCTTTTTTTGTTTTTTTGTTTTTTTGACTTTTTTGATTTTTTGGCCATGCGTTTCCATGAGGGACCGGCGGAAAAAGCACCAGAAGGATATTACTTTTTTTTCAGTTACATGTCCTGAATAAATTTCGCCGCGTAGGACCTGACTTCCCTTCCGTTCAGGACGTGGAAGCGGCGGACGCGCTCGACGGTCTCGCGCGAGAAGCGCCCGAGGGGAAGGTAGACGAGGTGCTTTTTGTGCAGCCTTGCGATTTGCCGCCAGCGGGCAAGCGGCGGACGCGGGCTGACGAGGGCGACGGCGCGCTCCTGCGAGTGAAAGCACGCCCCCGCGATGAGGCGCTCCTCGAGCGTCTGGGCGTAATGAAACCTCGGGTCGCGCCAGACGTCCTCGATGTGGCGCGGCGGAAAGACGAAAAACACGCCGCCGTAGCTCGACTGGGCGATGCCGGGGCCGATGACGTTCTCCTCGAATGGCGTGGCGTACATGCAGAGGGTGGATTCTTCTTCGTGCTCGGCGAACCACATCGTCCGCCAGGCGTATTTATCGGGGTCCGCCGGCGTGTCGAAGAGGAAGATCACGACCTCGAGGCTTCCCCGGGAGGGTGGAATTTCCTTCACGTAGATGTCGCCGGTGTGCCAGTTGCGGAGCGTCTCGCGGATGTCGAGGCCATCCTTGATCGAGGTGGTGAATTTCTCGCTCCGTGCGAGATCCTGCCCGAGAAGGGCCCTGGCCTGCTCACGCACATGGGTGTGAAAGCTCTCGATGCGCACGTCCTCGGGCGGGTAGGAGCACTGCGAGAAGGGGTTCCAGCGCTGCTTCCATTCCTGTTTTTTAAAAGGCTCGGCCTTGGGCTTGAGAGAGATGGGCCGCCAGGAAATCACCGGGCCTTCCAGGCGGCTTTCCATGTCGCCTACCGGGCCGTCCGGAAACTCCGCCATGCCGATGCCGAAGCGGAGGGTTTCTTCTTCCGGGCGATCTTCCCGGAAAGGATACTTCCGCGCCGTCTCCGCCACCGTCAGCGCGAAGGCGTCCCCGCCCACCTGCTTGGCCGCGATGACGAGGGTGAAAAGGTCCGGCGTCAGGCGGCCTGCCTGAAGCGTCAGGTTGCGGACATACTGAAAATAAATCTGAAGCCGCTGGGGGGTGATCCAGTTCATCGCCGGCTTGTACTCGGCCAGCCACGCCTCGCGGGATTCGAGAAGAAGTTCCTTCACCCCGTCGATGGCGAGGTTTCGGTCGCTCCGCAAATCCTCACGCCGCTGCTCATACAAGTAGGTGATGTAGGGAAGCTCGCCGAGAACGAACGCGAGCGTTTTGGGGTCGGCCGGATACCGCCGGGGGACGACGGGCGATCGCGCCTCGTTCATCTCTATCGCCTCGCACGAGGTGGCCAGCCCCTCCCGGAACGCCCCCCGCACCCAGGGCCAGTCCATCGCCGAGCAGACAAAAACGATTCGCTCGAATTTTTCTTCCAGCCGCAAAAGCTCGTCCGCCATCCGGCGGATTCGCGCCTCGCGCTGGCTGAGGGGTTCCGGCTTCGGGGCGATGGTCAGAAGAGCCGCCGCGAACGCTTCGAGTGGTACTTTCTTCAGCGCGTAGGGATCAGGGTAGACCGCCGACTCGCCCTGAAAGTAATCGACCTCCATGTCCACGAACGCGCGGTGGATTCGCTCCTCCATCGCCGTCCGAAGGGCGGCGATAACGGGCTGGCAGGGATCGATGGGGACAAAGTTGTACGAAGGGGCGCCTTCCCCGTCCGATCGTCAGAGTTTCTTCCGCCGCGACGACCGAGACCGCGGGGAGGTCCAGCACGCCCGCCTCGACTTCTTCCCGGAACGAGGGCGGAATCGGCACCGCCACACAGTCGGGGTCCAGCCGGAGAATACGGTCGCGCACCTCGACGGCGAAGTCGCCCGAGCCGTGAATCACCGGCAGAACGGTGACCCGATCCGATATCGAAAGAAATCCGGTATCCGGCATGGGATCAGCCGCCCCCCCGCCCCGGGTTCAGCGGACTGTCGTCCCCGAAGAAGATGTCGCCAAAATCCATCGGGGGCGGCTCGTTTCCGAGCGCCTGCCGCCGCCGGACGGCCAGCCGCTTGAGGTCGAGCGCCTCGTCGCCGAGGACGCGCTGGAGCGACTCCTGCCAGGCCGTGTCTTGAGCGAGCGGATGCGTCCTGTCCTGGGCGAGGCGCTTGAGCGCGTACTGGAGGATGTGAATCCCGTCGCGCGGCGAGTAGTCGAGGTCGAGCCCGTGGGCCTCCTGGAGAAAATCCACCGTCATGGCGAGCATCTCCGCGCTGGCGAACGGGAGGTGATATTGCAGGATGGCCATTTCATCCTCCCGATCCGGAAATTCGAGCGGCAGCGTCGGCTGCAGACGCGAGAGGATGTAGTCGGGCACTTCGTAGGTGGAGGCGTCCTCGTTCATCGTGACGCAGCAGCGGAAATCGGCGTGCGCCGCGATGGTGATCCCCGCGACGATGGACTCGGCGTAGCGCCGGTGGTCGAGCAGCGGAGCCAGCGACGCCCAGCTTTTCTCGCTCATCCGGTTGCCCTCGTCGATGACGCAGATGCCGCCCCGGATCATGGCCGTCACGAGGGGCGAGGCGTGATAGGAGATCTGCCCCGACTCGGCGAGGACGGGCGTCACGAGCAGGTCTTCGGGCCGCGTGTCCGCCGTCGCCTGGAAGATATAGAGCTCCTGCTCACGCTCGCGGGCAGCCGCCATCGCGAGGGTGGTCTTGCCAATCCCCGGCGGGCCGACGATCCGGGGCGAGAGGGGCATATCTTCTTGCGCGACGACGAGCCAGCAGGCCTGGAGCTGATCGAGCGCCTCGCGCTGGCCGATCCACTCCTGCGAGGGGTCGGCCGGGCGGCTCATGTGAAGCGAGACGCCCTCCACCTCGACGCTGCCCGTTTCTTTTCCGGTTTTGGGATCCTGATGCACGGTTTTCTCCTGTTGAGTCAACGCAAAAAACAGCAGCCACGCTGGCGGATTTCTATTCGCTTTTCGCGATCAGACGGTATTTTTTCACGGCATGCCGATCGATGTGGGCGATGGCCTCCTTGACGGAATCCGTCACCAGAAACAGATGGAGGTCGGATTCTGAAATCGTCCCCTCCTCCACCATCTCTTTCATGAATTCGACCAGCGGCTCCCAGTAATCCACGCCCATGAGCACGATGGGGAAGCTGCCGATCTTTTTCGTCTGGATCAGGGTGATGGCCTCGAAAAGCTCGTCCATCGTCCCCGCCCCGCCGGGCAGCGCGACAAAGGCATACGAATACTTGAACAAAAACACTTTGCGCAGGAAAAAGTAATGGATCGTCGTCCAGCGGTCCAGATAGGGATTCGGCTCCTGCTCCCGGGCAAGGGTCACGTTGCACCCCACCGACCGGCCTCCGGCCTCCTTGGCGCCCCGGTTCGCGGCCTCCATGATTCCGGGCCCGCCCCCCGTCATGACGGTGAAGCCGATCTCGGCCAGCGAGCTCCCGACACGGCGCCCGAGCGCGTAATAGGGATGATCTTCTTCCGTCCGCGCCGAGCCGAAGACGGTGACGCAGGGGCCCACGGAATGAAGGCAACGGATCCCCCGGAAAAGGTCGAACACAATCCGGAAGATGAACCCCAGCTCGGACTTCCGGGTGCCCGGACCTTCGAGGAACCTTTGCTCGTCGGTTTTCGCTCGAAAAGTGGAATTCATTTCGGCTCCCTCAGATAATGGGGCGCGCCCCGCCGGGACCCGGTCTACGCGAACTAGGCCGGATTCTCAAGGGAGTATAACCGGATTTGGCATTACGCGAGAGAATGATAGGGAACGAAAATAAAGATGGATCTATCGGGCCACGCGGAAAGCAGACGGACCCGCAGGACCGAAAAAACGCCCTGGAGAATCAGCAATTATTCGATTTCAAAATACAGAGAGCAATGATCCGAAACCCGACTCACGAAGCTCCGCCATTGAGGAGACCCATTGGAAAATCTATTCCAACCTTCAACTTCCACTTCCCCCTCTCTGCCATTCGGAAATTGCCATCGGGTAATATTTGTCGAAGTACTCGCCACGACATGATCGAGATTGGAATCCGATATTCTCCTGTGACTATCCGTCCAAGTCGCACCATGGCTTTTATCGAGCAGACGCATCTGAACCCTCAAGGCGTCCCTCTCGAGTTTTCGGAGTTCGGTCGTGAAGTTTATCTCCCTGTTGTAGGGATATCTCATTCCCATGGTGTTCAGATCGCCACAAAAAACAAACCTGGCGTTTCCGCCCTCCATTTCGTCGAGCTTTCTTTTCAGCTTAAACGCCCTGCGGAACATATCGTCTCGAAGACCCAATCCCACCGGGGAGCTTGAACTCTTCGTGTGCAAGAACAAAAGATTGTAATCGCGACTCCCGGATTTAACCGTGACCAGCGCGCCAGGCCGCAGGTGGGCATTTCCCGCCTTGAATACCGTTTTTTGCGAGAAAAAGGTGGTCAAATTCTTCCGGACACCAATCAGTATCTCCTGTGACTGCGGGCCATAGGTCATGTGAAAATTATGACCGGTGAACCTTGAAGCGATGCGGTCATACACACCCTGCCCGACCACCTCCAGCAGCGCGAACACATCCGGGTTGTATCCCCTGACATGCTGTACGACTCGCGTGGTATCTGTTGAGGCGATCTTAAAATTTTCCACGTTCCATGAAAGAACTCTTAGACGCGGCATAGAACCATCCTCCTCTGTCGTCTCGGCCGAAAGAAAGAAGGTGCTGTTTCTCAGTTTTCGTATTTGATAATCTTATTGTACCTGATTTCACGGAATACGGTCCCTTTTTTTGCTTCGCCCCGCCGTTTTCCTCCGCGCGCGGGCGGCGGAAACCCCTATCCTTCCTGGTGTTCAGACTGCCTCCCGGTCATTTGGGAACTTCCCGCTCCCCTGCTATATATGGGGGGCGTTTTTTGAGAATGGAGGGAAGATGACTCTATACGAAGACCTGAACGCCCGCGGCCTCGTCCACGACGTGACGGACCAACCCGAGATGTTCGACGCCCTCGAAAAGGGAGGCATAACCGCCTACTGCGGCTTCGACCCGACGGCAGACAGCCTCCACATCGGGAGCCTGCTCCCCATCACGGGGCTGATGCGCTTCCAGCGGGCGGGGCACAGGCCCATCGTCCTCGTGGGCGGCGCGACGGGCATGATCGGCGACCCCTCCGGAAAATCCGAGGAGCGAAACCTGCTCGACGCGGACAACCTCGCCCGGAACATCGCGGGCATGCGCGCCCAGCTCGAGGGCTTTCTCGATTTCGGCTCGGGATCGAGCGCGGCGAAAATCGTCAACAACGCCGACTGGCTCGCCGGGATGAACCTCGTCGATTTTCTCCGCGACACGGGCAAGCATTTCTCGCTCGGCTACATGATGGCCAAGGAGTCGGTCAAGACGCGGATCGCCGAAGCCGGAATTTCGTTCACCGAATTCAGCTACATGATCCTTCAGGCCTACGACTTCCTCCATCTGTTCGACGGGGAGGGCTGCACCCTTCAGATCGGCGGCTCTGATCAGTGGGGCAACATCACGGCCGGGATCGAACTCATCCGGCGCGTCCGTGGGAAGGCGGCCTACGGGATCACCTTCCCGCTGATCACAACCTCGGACGGCAGAAAATTCGGCAAAACCGAGGCGGGAAACATCTGGCTCGATCCGAACCGGACGAGCCCCTACCAGTTCTACCAGTACTGGATACAGACCGACGACAGGGACGTGGGCCGCTTTCTGCGCTATTTCACTTTCCTCCCGCTCGAGGAGATCGAGGCGATCGAGAAGGCCCATCTGGCCCAGCCCGAAAAGCGCGAGGGACAGCGCCGCCTCGCCTGGGAGGTGACGGCGCTCGTCCACGGAGAGGAGGCCGCCGAGAGCAACATTCGCGCGGCGCAGATCCTGTTCGGCGGCTCGCTCGACGGTGTGACGGAGCGCGACCTTTTGACCGCGGCGACCGAAATGCCGCTGACCGAACGCCCCCGCGCGCTGCCGGTGCCGCTCGTCGACCTGCTCGCCGGGTCCGGACTGTGCAAATCCAAATCCATGGCGAGGAAAGATTTGAAGGGCGGCGGCATATACGTCAACAACAGCCGGATTGTGGGCGAAGATACATTGTTATCTGAAGAAGATTTACTATTTGAACAATATATTCTTTTGCGTAAAGGAAAAAAGAATTACCATTTACTCCAGTTTATGTCGTGATTTCCGATAACCCGGCGGCAACCGCGTCAAGCACGGCAATACGGAGGAAATGGACGTTGAGCATACTCGACCGGCTCAAACATGAAGACGAATCCGAACCCGAAAAAACCCCCAAGGGTCCGGCAGCGGAAGCCCCCGCCGAGAAGAACCCCGCCGAGAAGCCGCCCAACCTCTTGAAAAAGAAAGACGCCGATCAGGAAGCGCCTTCCGCGGAAGAGGAGCAAGAAGAGCCCTCCGGTGAGTACGATCCGCTCAGCCTCGCCGAGCCCCGCCGGTTTGAAGATCTGGGCGTCCGCAGGGACTTCCTTTTGCCTCACGTTCTCAAAACCTGTTTCGTCCTCGACACATTCACCATCACCGAAGCGGCCGAGCAGCTTTGCCTCTCGGTGAAGATCACGACAGACCTGCTCGAAGAGTGGAAAGAGCTGAAGTGCGTCGAAATTCTCTCCGCGCAGGGCTATCAGGCCGCGACGCGGCGCTACGGCATGACCACCGAAGGGCGCAGGCGCGCGCGCGAGTACATGCGCCTGAGCGGATACATCGGCCCGGTTCCGGTTCCGATTGCCACCTACCGGCAGATGGTCAAGAGGCAGACCGTTCTCGGCGTCCAGGTGAACACCGA
Organism: uncultured Nitrospinota bacterium; assembly: GCA_947258645.1. Lineage (GTDB taxonomy): Bacteria > UBA8248 > UBA8248 > UBA8248 > UBA8248 > CAMYJL01. The sequence continues at coordinate 6,767 of CAMYJL010000070.1, read as the reverse complement.
ATCTCTCCAAAAAGCGCTGTCCCACCTCGTCGTCAGCGAGAAGCTCTTCAAGCCGTTGGGCCCGGCCGTGAACTCCGGGCGGACCATCTTCCTCTACGGCCCCCCGGGGAACGGCAAGACGGCCATCGCCGTCGCGCTCTCATCCCTTCTGGGCGGGCTGGTGGCCATCCCGAAGGCGGTTGAGATTGACGGCTTCGTCATGCGCCTGTTCGACCCCTCGGTCCATCACCCCGAAGGGGACCAGCCCGCGGACAAGCGGTGGACGCGCTGCAAGCGCCCCATCGTGGTCGTGGGCGGCGAGTTGACCATCGAGATGATGGAACTTCGGATGGATGTCAATTCAAATACTTACGAATCTCCTCCTCATGTCAAATCGAACAATGGAATCTTCATTCTGGACGACTTCGGCCGCCAGCTCGTTCGCCCGCGTGACATGCTCAACCGGTGGATCGTCCCGCTCGAAAACCGCGTGGACTACCTGACCCTCCACACGGGCAACAAGATCGAGATTCCGTTCGACCAGCTCGTCATCTTCAGCACCAACATCAACCCCAAGGACCTGCTCGACGAAGCCTTCATGCGCCGCCTGCGCCACAAGGTGTATATTGGGCCGTTGTCTCTTCCCGAATTCAGGGAAGCGTTTGAGATGGCCTGCGTGAGCAAGAAGGTGACTTTCGACGGCGAGGTGTTCGACAAGGTGGTCAAGGATATATACGAACCGCGCGGGCTGCCCTTCAACGGCTGCCATCCGCGCGACCTTCTGGACCACCTGATCGATCTGGCCAAGTTCGAGGAAAAATCCCCCGAGATGACGCAGGATCTTCTCATACGCGCTTGTGAAAGCTACTTCGTGAAAATCGAGGATGAGAACGCGAGTTTCGCAACATCCGCCGGCATATCCGATCAACTGAAGTAACCGGCCCCCCCGGCGCCTGAAGCGAAGTTCCGGATTATCCTTCCGGCCAGGGGATATGTGCGCCCATGAGCACTCCCGATTCAGACGCGCCTCCGGCGAAGGTCCGCTACGCCGACCTTCCCGACGCCTATCATCTCTGGAAATGGCGCGTCCTCATCGCCTACTGCGTCTTCTACTCAATGAACTACATGGGGCGGTTCAACTTCAGCCTCATCCAGCCCGAGATCATCAGCGCCCTGGGCATCACCCGCGCGGACACGGGATGGATCAACTCCTGGATGTTCTGGGGGTTCGCCGTCGGAGACATCGTGCACGGCCGGCTCGGGGAGCGGTTCGGCTACCGGCGGATCCTCCTCTTCGGCGCCATCGGGACCGGGCTCTTCAACTTTATCACCAGCTACGGGAATTCGATCACCGGGCTCCTCATCCCCTGGGCCGTCGTCGGCTTCGTGAACGCGGCCACCTGGGCCCCGGGCATCGGCCTGCTCGCCCAGTGGTGGTCCCGCCGGGAGCGCGGACGCGCGATGGGAATGGTGGGGACGGCAGCCGGCTTCGCCATGCTCGTCGTCTGGATCGTCACGCCCTGGGTGGCGGCCAACTTCGGCTGGCGGGCGGCTCTCCGCTATCCGCCGATGGTCATCACGCTGCTCGGAATCGCCTTCTACTTCGTGGCCAAGGACAAACCCAGCGACGCCGGCCTTCCGGATTACGTCGAATCCGACGATGTTTCCAAGGAAGCGGAATTGTCATCCGAGGGCCGCGAGGAAGGTCTGCGCGCCTACATGCACCTTCTCTCCAACTGGCGCTTTTTCGTCGCCTGTCAGGTGAAAGGTCTCGATAATGTCGTGCGCTACGGAATCGTTGCGTGGGCGCCGGTGTATTATTCGCAGGTGGGAGGGATGGACCTCCGGCAGATGGGGTGGGTCACCTTCGCCTATCCCCTGGGCTACATGTGGGGGCCCATTTGCGGGGGCTACATCTCGGATCGCTTCTTTAAGAGCAACCGCTCCATCGTCATGATCATCAGCGGAGTTCTGAGCGGTGCCGCCGTCCTGGGCATCGCCCTCATTCCAGCGAACCACATTCCCCTCGCCGTCTTTCTCCTCCTGGTCGGCGGCTTCACCGTCAACATGTCGCCGATACAGGCGCTTGCCGTGGACCTGGCGGGCAGGAAACTTGCGGGAACCGCATCGGGCGTGCTGGACGCCCACGGCTACATCTACGGGGCCGTTCAGGCCGTGTTTTTCGGATGGCTCTCGCTGGCCGTGCCGAACGGATGGTTCTGGGTGTTCGCCATCATGGCGGGAACGCGCCTGATCAGCATCGCCGCCATCTGGCGGGTGCGGGCCTGAGGCACTCCTAGGCGCCGACACCTTTGAGAATCGCCACCTTGATCCGGTCCTCTTCCCCGCCGAATTCCTGGTAACAATATTCCAAAACCAGCCGGAGCCATGCGTCCCGGTCCTCCTGATTGGGGAGTAGGTATCGTGAGGCGGCAAAGCACCATTGACCATCCTCCGTCCGCAAAAACAGATCCATGCGGATATCGGCCTGGACGGCGAGGCGAATCGCAGCCAGGAGATCTTTCCCATCTCCGAGGTCAAAGCGGAAACTTCTTTCCGTCCCATTGCCGAAACGGACGCGAAACAAGACTTCCGCCCCCTCTCCCCGAACGGGCGGCCGCGGGGAAACCATCGCCAGGTCCGAGGAAAATGCGACCGCGTCGAATCCCGCGATCAGATAGCTGCTCCCGCCCACGATCAATCGTCTTTCCGAAATGATACCTCCGTTTTCACCCGGCAGTTCCTCGTTCAGCATTTCGATCAACCAATCGGGCAGCCGCTCGCGGCCCGGTCGGGCCGTAGGCGTTTCCCCGCCGCCGAGAAGCTGGAGGCGGTTCGACCATTTCTCGAGAGACCCCAGAAGCGGCACGGTGGGGCAGAGGGCCTCTGTCTCCCACGGAACCAGGCCGCCCATGCAGTCAGTCAGACTCTCCTGAACCGTCAGGCGCGTGTGCTCCCGAACCACCCGCGCTTCATCGTCCGAAACGCCTTCCGCCCTCAGCAAGACGTCCACCGCCGCCATACGCTCGGCGAGAACCTCCAGGTGAGGATGGGAAGCCGCATGGGGAAAAACGTTCAGGGACGCCTCCATCTCATCGCTCAGATTGTTCTGAGACATCCATTCCTTCAGCTCGAACGGAAGGGGCGCGGCGCCCAGAAGGGGATCGCGGGAGCGGCGCCAGAGCCCCCGCCCGCCCGCCAGCGTCGCGCTCACGGCCTGCTCACTGTTGATCTCCCACACCTCGGCCATCTCTTCCCTGACCTCGCTCTCGTCCGAGCCTCGATCGAGCAATACCGCAACCCGGCGGAGAAGAAGACTGAAAAAAGCCGACTGGGCCTGGACCAGAGAGGAAAGCTTGCCCGGAGTGGATGTTAACGAAGTCAGGATCAGGTAGATCGTCCCGATCGATGGTTTGGCGCCCGGGAGGCCATACAGCTTGCCCAGACGTTCCAGCCGCTTGAGGATAATGGAGAGATCCTCGCCCGCCAGGAGGCGCAGATGAACGAAGGCAAGAGGAAGGGTTTGCTCGGGAAGGGTCGGCTCGGCCGCCGGGGGAAAAAGGAGCGCCGTCACCTGGGGGCGAATTTCCTCCCCCACCGGCCCCAGGCTTTCATCAAGGTAGCGCTGACATCTCCCGTCCCACCAGACGGAAAAAGCCGATTGGAAACTCTGTGTGTTCACGGGTTCCCGCCGCCTTCCGCTGAGGGAGGAGAAATATCCTCCACTGCCTCAATCGGAGGAATCCGGCCGGAGGCGCGAAGGGCCGCCTCTCCTTTCTTTTGCAAAAACCTTCCGGCAGCGAAAAGGACACCCGCAAAGAGGACAATCTGGAACTGCGGATCCATGCCGCCCATTTTAGGGATGAGGTTGGAGAAGAAAAGGGCGAAGGCGCAGTCGATCAGCGCCAGTATCTGAAGCAGACGCCCAAACCGGTAGGCCAGCATCAGCCGAGCTGACTCACAGCGGCCCGGATGCGCTCGATGCCCTCTTTCACATTTTCGAGAGAAGTCGCATAGGAAAAACGGATGAACCGGTCGTCCCCGAAGCCGACTCCGGGAACACCCGCGCACTGGGCCTGCTCGAGGAAATACAGCCCCACGTCCACCGAATTCTTCAGCTCCCCGCTCGCCCCCGTGCGGCCGAACAGATCGCTCACCCGCGGGAAGGCGTAAAACGCGCCTTTGGGCATGACAACCGACATGCCGTCGATGGAGTTGAAGCCCTCGACAATGGCCTGGCGCCGCTTGTCGTATTCGGCAATCCAGCCGTTCAGGAAATCATGCGGCCCCTTCAGGGCGGCAAGGCCTCCATATTGGGCGAATGAAGTGACGTTGCTCGTGCTCTGCCCCTGGAGGATGTCCATCGCCTTGACGATCTCACGTGAGGCGCAGGTGTAGCCCATCCGCCAGCCCGTCATGGCGTATGTCTTGGAAAATCCGTCCAGCAGCAGCGTCCGGGCCTTCATCTCGGGAGAAAGGCTGGCGATGGAGACGTGCTCCTCGCCGTCGTAGAGGATTTTTCCGTAAATCTCGTCCGAGAGGACCATCGCCTGGGGAGAGGCCAGAACCACCTCGGCGATCGCCTCAATCTCCGCCCGCGTGTACACGCAACCCGAGGGGTTGCACGGGCTGTTGATCACGACGAGTTTCGTGCGGGGGGTGATGGCCTTCTCCAGCTCCTCCCGCGTCATCTTGAATCCGTTCTCCTCGCTCGTCTGGACGGGCACGACCTTCGCGCCGACCAAATTCGACACCGGCTCATACGCCACCCAGACCGGGGCCGGGATGACGATCTCGTCTCCCTCTTCAAGAAGAACCTGCAACACATTGAAAACGGATTGTTTGCCCCCAACAGTCACGATCGTTTCGTCCGGCTCGTAGGCGACCCCCTTGTGCTCGGCTACCCAGTCGCAAATGGCCTTCCGGAGGGGGGGTATCCCACTGATGGCGGTGTACTTCGTATGCCCGTCGCGGAGCGCCTGAATGGCCCCTTCCTTGATGTGGTCGGGCGTGTCGAAATCCGGCTCGCCCGCCGCAAAGGAAATGACATCGACCCCCTGCGCCCGCAGCTCGTTCGCCTTGGTGTTCATCGCCAGGGTGGGGCTTGGAGGCAGCTTGTCCATCCGAGATGCGAGTTTCATGATCTTCAACTCCCCCCCTATTACTTAAAGTGATTCTTGAGGGCTTTGCCCACAAGCTCTGGAACGAGATGGCTCACATCTCCGCCCAGCGAAGAAACCTCCTTCACGACACTCGAGCTGAGAAAACTCCATTGCTCGCTAGGCATCAGGAAGACGGTCTCCAGTTTATCATCGAGCTGGCGGTTCATGAGGGTCATCTGGAATTCATAATCGAAATCGCTCACCGCGCGCAGGCCGCGAATGATGACCTGGACACCCATCTTTTCCGCGAATTTGACGAGAAGCTGCCTATCGAAGCTCACGATTTGAAGATTCTCCGACTCATCGAATACATCGAGAAAAAACTTCCGCCTCTCCTCGAAGGAAAACATGGGATTTTTCGTCGGATTCAACGTCACGGCGACAATGACCTTATCGAAAATCCGCAGGCTCCGGCGAATGACGTCGATGTGCCCGTTCGTGGGAGGATCGAAGGTTCCGGGGTATATCGCCTGCCGTGCCATGAATTTCACTTTCCCTCTACCAAATGAATGCGGAACGGACAACCCCGGTCATTTTCACCTGATTTGCCCGGTAAACCGGGGCAAACTAGTCTTTTCCCAAGTGGTGTGTCAACTTGCCCCCTCGACTATCGGAACCCATGACATTTCGGGAATTCAGTTCTCGCAGGCTCCAAATTTAGTGCAAAACAGGGACTTTCTTAACCTGACACTGAATGAGTGGTAAATGGCAGGTCAGTTTGTGAAGATTTTGACGAAACCATTTTCACTATCTCTCACTCAGGACTCCATTCCTCCAGGAAGCTGCGGGGGATCGCTGAAAAGCAATGATTTTGGGTAACGAGACCCAAAACAGACAGACAGGAATTGGGGCGAATGGTGAAGGAAAAGCGGGGCAAGATCTTTCTGATCTCAGGGGGACTCCTCCTCATCTTACTCATTTCTACCTATGTCTTCCTCTCCTATCTTCCGGAGATTGCTCAGCGTGTCATCCTCGCGAAACTGGCGTCAGCCGGAATTGAGGATGCCCGTCTGGTGGTGCGCCACATCGGCCTAGAGAGTGCCTCGCTGGCCGATATCCGGCTCGGCAAGAAAAAAGACCTGGAAATTGCCGAAATCACGGCTTCTTACTCTCTCTCGCAATTGCTCAAGGGCGATTTGCCTAAAATTACGATTACCGGCCTCCGCTTACGCGCCCATCTGGATTCTCGAGGGGTTTCATTTGGATCCCTCGACCCACTTTTCAAGAATTCGCAAGGAGATGGAGGCACTCCCCCTGCATTGCCCGCCTCCCTAATCGAACTTCGATCATCAAAAATCGAGGTCTTGACCCCTTATGGCCCCTTTGAAGTTCCAGTTTTTCTGAAAGCACACGCCATTGAAACGGGCCGGGTGAAGTTGGAGGCTTCCGCGGAAATACAGAGCCCCCATGCTTTTTTGAGGGCGAAGTCTACATGGGTGCGTGGGCCCGATGGCACGCTCCAAGGAAATCTCCGTTTTTTCGATGGCCGATTCGAATCGAATGAAGTCGGCGTGGGAAACATCAAGGGACAAATGACTTTGAGTGGTGGGGCGACTTTGGTCCCCACCCATATCGAGGGAGGGGTCACATTCGGCGGAGTGCGCCTGGCCCAAACCCACATTCCAG
>CAMYJL010000069.1 GCA_947258645.1 uncultured Nitrospinota bacterium | reverse complement strand
GTCCGAGGACAGCCTAGCGAACCTGTTTCCCGGCGAGGTGGAGGAGCGGGCCTTCCTCGGGGCCTACCAGGACTATCGGATCCGGGTGGGCGAAACCGTGCTGCGGGTGCAAACGCCAGGCGACCTCCGGTTCGAGGTAGGAAAGCAGGTGTATGTCCATCTGGACCCGGCCAAGATCAGGTGCTTTCCGCATTCTGAATGAAGGTGTGCTCCGCATAAATAGGATCCCTTGTACTGGTCCGGCAATTATTTGGGCAATCTGCAACAACGCCGCGGGCAAGCAAAAATTCATTTTCCCTCCAACCAGCTCTCTGCAGCCCGGCGAATCTCGGCCTCCTTTTCGGTCTTGGCGATTACGATTCCTGCGGGAGGCTTCTGACCAGTCCGCGCATTTCGCCAGCAGTGGTAGCGAATATTCAGGGGATATTGTTCCAAATTCATATCCTCATAGAAGGAATCCGGGATCTCCCGTGGATTATGAGGATCCATTCGGTCTTTCTCGTAGATGGCGGTCCGATTGAAAATGCGCCATTTGTCGTCGCGCTTCTCTACCTGATCGAGGTAGCAACTCCACGTATGAAAATCGAAAGCGTAACCGTCGAGCAATCTTCTGTTGTGCAGTATGACGTCATATTCGATGATCGCACGGTCTCCGTTCAACCTCACCCGCGGGTTCGCGTTGACATGCTTGGTGAACTCCTTCGGATCCCGAGACGCCATTATCTTCTTAGACCGCTCGATAAATTCGTCCACCGGGCCGGAGTGCCAGCTTACTGTGACGGTGCCGTCCGGAAGGTAACAGTCCCGAAGCGTCTTCCAGTCGCCTTTATCCCTGGAGTAACATGCAGCAGCGACCACCTCTTGAATTTCAAACTTGTCGAGCATGTTCTGCAATCTTTCAGCATCCGGCATCAAGGGTCTCCTCAAAAAAATCCATCAGAATTCAGCCTGTCTTTTTCCCCATGGAAGACCCTGGACCAATCCGCAACGATCCCCACAATCCCGGAAGGAAAAACGGCGTATTTGCCTAGAGATTCGGAAACGCCTTGAGGATGTTGACCTGGTTGGTCGCTCCCATGTGGTACAATTGGATGGCATCCCGATAGAGCTTCTCCACCGGCGCCTCTTTCATCACACCCATTCCGCCCCAGATCTCGACAGCGCGCGTCGTAATATAATTAAGCGCTTCGACGGCCATGACTTTCGTGGCGCGCGCCAGCTTGGGATCGTCATTTCCTCCATTGTCGATGCTGCAGGCCGACCGCCAAAGAAGCGTTCTGGCCGCTTCCAGACGAGTGAACATTTCAAGCAGGAGCATCCCAATCAAGTTATGTTCGATGATCGGCCTTCCACCCTGCACTCGGTTGCGGGCATATTCGAGTGCGATTTCATACGTCCGTCTCGCAATGCCCAAAGCCGTCGAGGTGGCCTCCACGGTGCCAATATTCGTGATGTTCCTCCGGCTGGCGTGGACCGTTCCCTCTTCCCCAAGGCGATCCGCTTCCGGAATCTGGACATTGTTGAAAATGAGGTCAAATTGCGGGTAAAGACGAAGGCCCACCTTGTCATGCAAACGCCCCACCTCAAAACCATCCTTGGGGGGCAAAAGCACGAATCCCGTCGTCCCCTCCGTCCAAGGAACGGATGTGTCCGTCCTGGCAAAAACCGTGAACATTTTCGCCTGAGCACCCATCGCGATGAATTGCTTCATCCCGTTGAGGATATAGCCGTCTCCCTGACGCTTGGCGGATAGCATGGGGCCCGAAGCGGGGTTTTGGGAAAAAGGAAGGGAGTTGTCGCTTCCCGAATTCGGCTCGGTCATTGCGATTCCGAGGCAGTAGCACGGATCCACCAGAAAATCCGGAACTACGCGCATCACCTGCTCTTCCGAGGCAATGGCAATCAGTCCGAAGAGAGCCTTCCAATTATGGCTATACACTTTCGAGACAGCGGGCTCGCCCGCGGACAGTTCCTCCATGACGAGGCATTGGGTCAGGACGTCCGCCCCGGTCCCGCCGTATTTCGCGGGAACCGCCAGCGCGTTAAACCCCAGTTTGGACCCACGCTCGATAAGTTCCCAGGGAAAAGCATCTTCTCCATCGGGGAGACGGTCAAATTCGGCGCATCGGGGAATGAGCTCTTCGCGGGCGAAGGTCCTGGCCAGATCGCGAATAGCGCGCTGTTCTTCGCTTAATTCAAAATCCATATGGTGCTCCAATCCCATATCAGGCGAGTTGCTTCCGCCCGACGCATCGCATCAGAAGAAAATGGCCCTCCCCGATCGAGGCATACAAGTCATTTATCCCGAGGATTTTTCTGTTTTCCGTCTATGGCGCCATCTTGGCCTTATGCAAGAACAGACTCTGCGACGGATGGAAGATGACCCCCTTGAGCTTTTTGCTCTTCCCGCACAGCATCATTTCCTGCTTGAAAAATATCCAAGGAGCATCCTCTGTCACCTGTTTCGCGGCCTTGAGGTAAATGGCCTTTCGTTTTGCGGAGTCCAATTCCTTGCGCCCCTCTTCCAGGAGCTTGTCGACCTTGGGATTTTTGTAGCGGCTGTAGTTGCCGCTACGGCCCCACATAGAAGAATGGAACTTGAAGTACATGGCCATGTCGGCATCGCCCGTCGTTGTTCCCCACCCATAGAAATAAATCGGCGCCTTCCCTTTCCGGATGGTCGGGGCAACAAGACCCCAGCTGCCTGTCCGCAGATTCGCGCGGATCCCTACTTTGGCGAGATAGGCTTGAATCGCCTCGGCCGCCACCTTATCGGCTGTATATCTTCCCGAAGGATGCCAGAACACGGTCTCGAATCCGTTCGGGTATCCCGCCTTTTTCAGGAGTTCCTTGGCCTTTTGGGGATTATAGCCATAGCCCATCTTCTCAAACGCCGGGTCGTATCCCCATACGTTCGGTCCGAAGGGGCCCTGTATGGGCTTTCCGATCCCGAGCATGACCTTGTTCACGATGGTTTTCGTGTCGACGGCATAATTGACCGCCTGGCGAACGAGGGGATTATTGAAAGGCTTGAGCTGGCTGTTCATCCCGATGAAGATGGACCGGAACAGCGAGGCCTTCACCAGAACCAGCTTGGGATCGTTTGTAATGTCAGCCTGCTGGGAAGGAGGCAGGAAGCAACCCAGTTGAATCTGCCCCGCTCGGAGCTGAAGCACACGAGTTGTCGCCTCGGGAACCACTCGATACACCAGTTCATCGATGGCAGGCTTTCCGCCCCAGTAGTTGGGGTTGGCCTCAAACCGGATGAACTCTCCTCCCACCCATTCCTTGAATATAAAAGCCCCTGTTCCGACAGGGTTCCGCCGGAGCTTCTTCCCGTATTTCTTGATGGCTGCGGGAGATACGAAATTGGCGACCGGGTGGGTTAAATTCGCCAGGATAGGAGCGAACGGATACTTGAGCTTGATTTCAACGGTAAAATCATCGATCACCCGAACGCTCTTGATCATTTTGATAAATCGATTCAACCGAGAGCGCTTGTGGGCGATCGTCCGCTCCAGGTTCAGTTTCACGGCGGATGCGGTAAAGGACGTTTCATCGTGGAACTTCACCCCTTTCCTCAGACGGAATACCACGGTGGTGGGATTCAGGAATTTCCAGGAGGTTGCCAGGGCAGGCTTTATCGTTCCATCCGTCTCCTGAAAGGTCAGACCGTCGTACAAATGTCTCTGTATCATGACATCCAGGGAACCCGCCGGGTGCAGCGCGGCATCAAGGCTTTTAGGCTCCGGGCCTGCCGTGATGGACACCTTCGTTTTGGCTGAAATTCCACTCGCCCCCAAAAACAGGATAACGAAACAAGAGAAAATTACCGTCGACAGCAAACGTAAGGTCGTCCTTCGCATTTCTCTTTCCCTCTCTCTATGGCAATAAAGCATCCGTCCCCCCCTATTTTACGTCATCAGAGTTCAGGTTCAGCCTTCAGGCCATTTTGTCTGACTATTCCAAGTATCAATCAGAACAGATTTTCATAGCATCCTTCTTCTTCTCACCCAATCCCCCCTCCTTAGCAGGTACAGGCCAAGCCTTCTATCACCCCATTCAGACTTACCCAAGAAATGAGACTTGGCTGTCAGACACAACCTGCCATTTGTTCTTTCAGAAAGAACGTGCAGCGATGTCGGTAGATATGGAAAAAAATTATAACCGATATTGAATATTGTCAACTATAGCAAGCACTTCACCGAACAGCAGCCAAGGAAGATTTGGGTATCCTGTAACTGAAATTCTAGAAAGAAGGGATTTTTTTGGTAGCTCAATTGAAGAGAATAAAATTTGGAAATTCATATTCGACGGCTATCATTCGTTCATCGGTTCGTTGATCACCCCGCTTCGATCCCCTTCATGGAAGAACAGCCGAATTCTTTTCAGAGTCGTAGAAGGATCGACTTTCCAATAATTCGAACCACCTCCCGTATGGGGCGATAGAACCACGTTTGGCAAACCCCGAAGAGGGCTTGAAGCAGGCAAGGGTTCCTGACGGAACACATCGAGACCCGCCATCGCGATATTTCGATTTCGGAGCGCAACAGCGAGAGCATCTTCATCAATCAAGGCCCCCCTCCCCACATTGACAATCGTAGCGGTGGGCTTCATCCGGGCAAGCTGGTCGAAACTGATAATTTTTTCCGTATCGGAAGTATGGGGAAGAATCAAAACGACAAAATCCGATTTGGCAACCAGTTGTTCCAATGGAAGGAACTTGATCTCCAACAATTCTTCCATTTCCGAATCATGGGGGGTTCGCTGATAATACAAAATTCCCATTTCAAAGGCCCGGCACCTCCGGGCGATTTCAATTCCGATATCCCCCATTCCGACGATGCCTGCGGTGGCGCCATACAATTCGCCCAGACCTTCGATTCGAGCCCAATTTCCGCGCGTCTCCCATTGAGTCGTCGTGATCGGTTCCATCCCCATACTAAGATAGGTAGCCTCGCTCACCGCCCGGTGTGAGGGAATCACTTTACGCGCGCAGGAAAGCATCAGAGATATGGCGTGCTCCGCCACGCAGGCGTTCCGAAGGAGAGAACCCGTGGCAACCGGAACACCCCGTTCGGTTGCCGCAGCCACGTCGATATTGCGGCAGTTTCGGCCGTGCTTTTGAATCAGTTTGAGGTTGTCGGCAGTTCGGATGACAGCACCGGGAAGCGGTGCCTTGTAGCAAAGAATGGCATCCACATCCTTCGTGAATGCGCGGAGCGCCTCCTCTCCTGCCCTGTCAGGCACGATGATCTCGAAATCTTCCGACTCTGGAGCATTCCGGAAGCGTTCGGCAAATCGGGGCGGATCGACCTCGGTGATCAAGAGACGGATTAAGCTCGGCATATCCGAAGATCTCCCGGCCCTCACGAAACTTTCTCTGATCCGCACGAACCGTCTTGCGAACCATTCGATTTCAACTAAATATGATGCTCAATCCTTTATTTTTACATAGTATCAAACCGAGAACGGAATCACCCTCGCAACCTTTAGAAATATCTGTATTGGGGATCCACTTTTTGCGGTGCACAGGTGTACTCCGAAAACACTCCATATCCGTCCTGTCCAAAAATTCAGTTGAATCCAAATCACCTAGAATTCCCCACTTACAGGGGAAGAGCGGTTAGACCGCGATCGCCATTCCCGCTCTCTCGAAGTCCTTACGGAAGGCTTGCATCTCTTCTTCGTTCATCTCGCGGAGGGGGGGACGCACATAGCCACCGGCAAGACCCATCAGCTTCTGCCAGTAATTCAAGCGGGCGAAGGGCAAGTCGCCGTGGTGCCACGGATCCCAGATCCAGCGTTTCGCCACATCGCGCAAGGATTGCATCGAGGCGAAAATCTCCTTAGCCTCTTCGAAATTTCCCTGCATGGCGAGATCGGTGTAGGTCTTCATGGGAAGATGTCCTTCCCATTGATAGAGATGCACCGCCGGGCTGGCGAGGAAAACCTGCTGGCCGTAATACGTGAGATTGAGAAGCCAGTTGTCTTCACTGGGGTCGCTAACAACAATCAGATCTCCGACGCGCCGACGGATTTCATTGGTATGCTCGATGCCGCCGACGTTCTTGATGGCGACAATATTGTCTATCTGCGCGACCTTCTCCACCAAGGGAGGAGACATGACATAGCCGGCCGTCGGAGAATTCAGGATGAGAATCCCGATGTCCACGGAGTCCGCGATCGTCCGGAAATAGTTCTCGATCAGTTCCGGAGTGCTGGCTGCGTAAAAAGGATTGATCAGGCATGCGAAGTCGGCACCCACCTTCTCCGCGTGCTGGATCAACTCGATTGAGGTCTTGATGCAGGTATGGCCGCACATCGAGACGGTCCGGATGGCGCCTGCGGCCTCGCGAATCAGGAGTTCCTGAGCCCGCTTCCGCTCTTCCACGGTCAAGGCCCAGAACTGGTTGATGATCCCCCCCATGTAAAAGCCGTCGATTTTCAGAACGTCGATGAAGTGCCGGAGATCCGAAACGATACCTCTCTCGTCAAGTTCGAGATCCTTTTTGAATCCATAAGTGCTCGCGCTCCAGATGCCCCGCATATTCTCTCTTGCAAACTTCTTGGCGTCTCGTTTCGAGTATTCCATGTCCTCCCCCTCCTCCACGTGGAGGTTCAGCAACAGATTCCCCTGTACATGGCCTTTAGGCCCGCCAATTCCGCTATCCTGGCCGAAACGCAATCATAAACCCCCGAGGCGAGGATAACCTATTCGTCATTGAGCATCTGCCGAAATTTCTTGACGGGATCCACCGCTGTCACCTGTTCATAACGAATTGCCAATTCCCAAATCAGCCTTTTTACGGCTGGAAATTACAATCCGCCAGGAACACCTAATCAGCACCCTTCATTGGCAAGCCTGGCTACTGTCTCGACCAGGTATTCACCCACAGCCCGCGTTCCCAGCTTGCCCCCCAAGTCGCCTGTGAGTTTTTCTTCCTTGACCGCGAGCCGAACGGCCTCCCAGATGAGTTCGGCCGATTTCCGGTGGCCCAAGGTGTCCAGCAAAATTCGGCCGGTTAGAACTGCGGCAAAAGGGTTCGCTTTGTCCTGAAAACAGATGTCGGGCGCCGTGCCATGTACGGGCTCGAACATGCACACTTTGCCGGGATGGATACACCCCGAAGCCGCCATGCCCATTCCGCCCACCAGGCTCGCGCAAAGATCGCTCAGAATATCGCCGAAAATATTGTTCGTGACGATGACCGAATAACTGTCGGGGTGCCGGAGCAATTCCGCGCAGAGTGTGTCGATGAAAATGTGCTCAGCCTCCACGTCGGGATACTTTTCGGCCACCTCCCAAAACGCACGGTACCATAGGCCTTCTCCACCCCCCTTGTCCGTCATGGATACCTTGGGATAGCCGTGAGAGCGTGCGAACTCGAAGGAATAGCGGCAGACCCGCTCTATGCCCTTGTAGGTGTTGATGTCATTATAGATTGTTACCTCGTCGGATGTTCCACCCTTGAAGATTTCGCCCTTGAAGGAAATCTTTCCCTCGGTGTTCTCCCGAATCACCACAAGGTCGATGGGAACATCCACCAGAAGCGGGGAAAAGCGACGAGCCAGCAAGGGTGCAGGGCGGAAGTTCACATAAAGGTCGAGACCGCGGCGAAGTTCCCGAAGGAGGGGGCGGCAGTTCACATCCTTCGGCACCCTGGGATCGAGACCGGCGCTACCGAACAGGATGGCATCGTGTTTGGATGCAAGGTCCTGCACCAGTCCCGGCACATCCTCGGGAAGGGGAGAGCCCTCCTCGAGATAGCGTTGCGCCCCGTAGCCATATACCGTCGGCTTCACCTCGACACCACAGGCGCCTGCAGCCGCCTGAATCACCTCTGTTGCCACGGGCAAAACATCGTGGCCGACACCGTCAGCGAGAATAACGGCCATTCGAATTAAATTTTCCGGCATGCGCGGACTCCTTTCCCCTTCTCCCTTATTGTCCGAGTTTCCTGGCAGCTTTCAGATTTTGGACCGAATCATTCGCCAGATGGGTGAAGATGCTCGCATCGCGCATGAGCTTCTCCACCGGCGCATCGCGCATGACGCCCATGCCTCCGAAAATTTCGACCGCGTTTTTTGTGACGCTCTGGACCACCTCGGTAGCGAAAGACTTGAGAAGCTGTTTCGAGGCCGTCTCGAAGTCGCTGCCGCGTTCCTTTTCGCTCGCCACTACCTTGAAAAGGTAGCTTCGGCCCGCCTCCAGTCGCATGTACATGTCAGCCAGCTTGAGCGCGATCGCCTGGTGCTCGATGATGGGTTTGCCGCCCTGGACACGATTCCGGGCGTGCTCGAGGGCGTGTTCAAAGGCCGCCTGCGCGATACCGAGGGCATTCGCGGAAAGTTCCTCGTCGTTGAAGGAGGCAATCCCCATTCGCTTGTTGCCTCTTCCCTCGTTTATCTCCAGCAGGCGGTTGGCGTCGGGGACGCAGCAGTTTTCATATATGAGTTCGGCGTTCTGGTAAAACCTCCAACCGATCTTGTTGTGGGTACGGCCAATACTAAAACCGGGAGTATCGGAAGGTACCATCAGCATGGTGGTTCCCCGGTTGACTGGCACGGAGAAGTCGGTGCGAGCCAGGGTGAAGTAGAGCGAGGCTACCCCGCCGTTGGCAATGAAGTGCTTCATTCCATTGATGATCCAATCGTCGCCGTCCCGGACGGCCGATGTTCTATATCCTGCCTTGGGATCGTCGGGGGGCATGCGGTTGTCCGAGCCGGCGTCGGGCTCGGTTCCCGCAGAGGCCAGCATGAAAGTGTCGTTTTCCAGGAAGGGGGTCAGGAAGCGCTCGCGCTGTTCGTCGTTGGCAAGTTCAGTGAGGAAGGGAGTGAACTTCCAGTTTTGGCTGAAAGTTTTGGAGATGGCTCCGTCCACCCGGGCCAGCTCCAGGATAACGAGAACCTGCCCCAGTCGGTCCACCCCAGGACCCCCGAGCCGTTCCGGGACAGCGAGGGTCCTCAATCCGAGGTCGGAGCCTTTCTTGATGATTTCCCAGTCGAAGGTTGCCCTGGGGTCGGGGATGAGGTCCCGCTCGGCGGAGATGGGCCGGATCTCCTTTTCCGCGAAATCACGGGCCATCTGCTGGAGTGCGCGATGTTCATCGGTGAGAGTAAAGTCCATGGAGTCTCCTTTCTCGGCAACGCTTCTTCCCGCCAGACAAAGGCCCTGTTCGGGGCAAATGAATGAATATATGGTGGGTTCGACTTTTTTCTGCAGGCTTCCCCTTAGATGACCGCCTCGCGCAGCGGGACGCAGATACCGATGTGCCGGATGGCAGGGGTGAGTGGCTGAAGGTGGAGATTAAAGCCCGAGAGACCATGAATCACCTCACCTGTCCGAGCTCTGGTTCTTCATTGCCCAGGCGCCATCGCCTTACCGTCCAGAAAGTAAAGCATTTGCTTGTTTTCGTAAACGAGGTCATGGGGGCGTGATCCATGGCGGTACACAGGTACGCTAAGGTTTACCGGATCCGCAAACAAAGTACGAAAGATCGGGGGCGATTGGCTGTCAAAGAATTCCAGAACTGACCCACGGCCATCTATGGGGTTTCCGGTAGCCCGATGGCCATCACTTGAACACGCTTCACAGCCCTTTCGTGCTATGATTTGACTCATCCAGAGGTCATTTGGGAAACGTCGGCAAAATTTTTCCTGCTCATGAATGAAGGAGGGAAGGGAGATGCGTAACTCTGCGGTGAAGTCCTGGATCGCCGGTGTCGTTATCTGCATCATGACCGTTGTCCTAGTGCCTGGCGCAGCCTGGTCCAAGAAAAAAGTCATCTTTTCTACGGGACCGGATGCGAAAAGCCTCGACAGTGCGCTCCACCCCGGCGGGTCTGCCGACCTCAAGGCACAGGCGCACATCTATGATAACCTGGTGTACATGGCCCCGGACAGCTCCATCCAGCCGGGGCTCGCCACGTCCTGGAAGTACAAGAATCCCACCACGATTGTCTTTAAGCTGCGCCGGGGGGTAAGGTTTCACGACGGGACGCCCTTCACGGCGGCCGACGTGAAGTTCAGCATCGAGCGGGCGCTCACGCATCCGCGCGCCCGGTTGAAGTCCTATATCGCGGCGCTCAAGTCCGTCCAGGTGATCGACGACTCCACGGTCGAAATCCACCTCAAGTCTCCCTACGCCCCCGCCCTGGCGAGCATTGCCTTTTCGGTCGCCGCCATCAGCAGCTCGACCGCTATCAAGCGCTGGGGGAAAAACTACCGGCGCCATCCCGTGGGAACTGGGCCCTTTATCTTTAAGGAATGGGTTGCGGGCGAGTATATCAAGTACGAGGCGAACCCCAATTACTGGGGTGGCAAGCCTGCCATCGACGAACTGGAGCACCGGGTGGTTACCGAGGCTACGACGCGGGTGCTCCAGCTACGAGCGGGACAGATCCACCTGGCCGGCTTCCTGCCTCCTACCCAGATGGGCGACGTGGAAAAGGACCCCAAGCTGGACCTGGTGAAAGCGAAACTCTTCCGGATGATCTACGTCGGGATGAATAACCAAATCAAACCATTCGACAATGTCCTCGTCCGCCGAGCGGTCAACTACGCCGTGGACACAAAAACCATCATCGAAAAAGTGATGTTCGGAATTGGCACCATTTCCCGAGGCCCCTTCGGCCCGTCCATCTGGGGTTACGACCCCGAGTTCGAGAAGATGGGCTACCGTCACGATCCCGCGAAGGCCCGGCAGCTTCTGAAGGAGGCGGGGTATCCAAACGGTTTCGACATCGAATTTTGGCACCCCTCCGGCAGGTACACGGCGGACAAAATAGCCGCAGAGGCGATCCAGAGTAATCTCGCCAATGTTGGGATCCGGGTGAAGCTCCGCACGGGAGGCTGGGCCCTTGTCGCCCCTACCATCCGGAAGGGGAAAGCACCGATTTTCTTTTATGGCTTTGGCGCGGGACTGGGAGACGGAGACACGGTCTTGTATAACAAGTTCCACTCCTCCAACTGGGGTCGCAAAGGGAACTACACCCGCTATAAGAATCCCGACATGGAAAAATTGGTCGAAGAGGCACGGGGCGTCACCGACCCCGCCAAGCGGAAGGCCCTCTACAAGAAGGCCGCCAAGATTGTGATCGATGATGCCCCCTGGCTGTTCTTCAAACAGGAAATGATGCTGGTTGGAAAGAACAAGAAGCTCAAGGGTGTGATCTATCTTCCCTCTGAGCGCATCCTCTTTCACAAAGCGCGGCTTGAGGATTAATCCTGAGCAGACGGGGCACGCAAGATCATCGATAGATTCAACCGGGAAGTCTGGGTTTGAGTGCCAGTATCCTGGTTCGGTGGATTTGTGTGCTCAAATTCGGCAATGGCGAAAGTTTACAGGCGCCGTTTGTATTGGTCCCGTCCTGTCCAAAAACTCATCTGAATCTATGCCGCCTCGCGGTAATAGTATCTGAGCATTCCCCCGAGCCGATCACGACAGCATACCTTTCCATCTTCTGTGCCCAAATGCACCTCAGGATCGATCAACTCGTTGGCCAATCCCTGATGGTTCCGTTCCTTATGGTAATGATCCACATATGCAGAGACTGCTCAACGGAGCGATTTTTCGGAAAAGAATATCATCCGCTCGAGACACTCCTGTTTGATCGATAGGACAAAACGTTCGGCATATGCATTCAGGTTGGGTGACCTCGCAGGCAGGCGAACGATGTTCGTACCAGAATCCTCAACGAGATCTCGAAATTCCCCACAGTATTTTCCGTCCCGATCCATGATGAGGAAGCGCTTCTCCACCAAAAAGCCACAAGGCGTGCTGGTCAGGTTCCGACCGACTTGCATCATGAACGCCGTATCCGGTGAGGAGGAGAGTCCTGCCACCTGAACGCGCCGGGTCGAAAGCTCCAAAACAATGAGGACGTAGTACGTGACC
>CAMYJL010000068.1 GCA_947258645.1 uncultured Nitrospinota bacterium | reverse complement strand
CCGGTTTCTTTGATTAGTCTCTTGACCTCTTCCTTTTCAGGGTGCTGAACGAAAAAAGTATCGAAGTAGCGGAAGTCGTTCGTCATATAGAGCTCTTCCATACCAGCTTGAGTATGATGGTACGTAAACCAGTTCGTCTTGGCGGCTTCTAGCATGCGCTCAGGAGTATCGTGAACCTGACCGAACACAGCGCCTAAGTGGCCAACTGACAATGAGCAGTATTTTCTGAACAGCTTCGGTTTCTGATAGAGCATGCCCCATGTAATGGCAGAACCCCAGTCATGACCCACTAAGTTGATATTTTTAAGCTTTAGTTTGTCGATAATTTCAAACATGTGGTCGATGATTTTTTCAACTTTGTAATGCTCAACTTCACGTGGACGGTCGGTTTTGCCGTAGCCCAGCGTGTCGGGAACGATCACCCGGTAGCCCGCGTTCAGCAGTGCCGGCGCCTGGTACTTCCAGCAGCTGCCGTCATCCGGCATGCCGTGCACGAGAAAAGCGACCTTGTCGCCTTCACCCTGATCGCTCACGTGGTAATTGTAACCACCAATCTTCATTGTTTTTCCTGGCAGTGACATGATTCATTCCTCCTTTCCTTAAATGGTTGTTGGTTACCCTTAATCAGCGAAACAAAGTTGAATTAAGAGTTTGTAATTTCCTTGCCTCCTTCCTCATTTCTTCGGTTATTAAAACGGTTCGAAGTCATTCAGCACCCAGGTCTTTTGGATATAACCTTCAAGCGGACCGTAGAAGCGGAAGACTACAAAGAAGCCCTTCTCGGGAACGGTCTTGATCCAGTTCTTCTCTTTACCCTTTGGCGCTTTCGGTCCGAAGTAGATGTCGACCGAGCCATCCGGATTTACCTCGGGTTTGCCCAAACTGCCGACGGTGATGTTGCCTCCCGAGTCGAGCAGGCTGCGGCTCATGGGGTCATAGGCGGTCACTGCCCAAAAACGCTTGACAGGGGGCTTGGCCGGCACCCGAAGCCGGTAGCGCTTCGCGCCATCAAGGTAGGCCCCGTCCTTATCCCTGAACGCGGTCAGGTAGGAGGTGCCGCGACCCGGGATGGTGGAGAGCAGGTTGGGCGAGACGACAATGGCCTGGTAGTGCCAGAGGGTCCGGGCGTCGATGTCCCGGGAACCGTTCCGCAGGAATTCCGTATTGCGAACGAACATCTTTTCCCAGTGCCGGTCGGGCCAGTAGTTAATCTCCGGCTCCCTCGAGGCGTAAAGGATGGCACGGGACATGGCGACCCCCTGTTTTGCGGCCTGATCAAAAATGCGCTTCATGCGATTGTCAGGGTTAAATGGCTTGCCTTTCTCGATACCCAGCGTTGCCAGGCGACCGAGTTGCTCCTTGTTGAACAGTTCTGATGGCTCGTACTGGATGATCTCGTTCAGCATCGTGAAAGCAGAACCGTCTTCCGGCGGCAGTGTGTTTGCTCCCTTGCCAGAGGCATTGGTAACCGTACCTTCCCTGGGTCCCGTGGCGAGGGGGTAGACCTTGAGGCGCTCCTTGAACCAGCGCACGGCCTGATCGCCGTTGCCGACCTCGCCGAACCCGCGCATCATGGGCCAGATCCGGTAGCCTGGAGAGCGGATCGCGAAGTAACCACTCGGCACTTACCCCTTGTAGCCGGGAGACAAAAAGAGATACTTCCCCCCCTTGCCCTTGTCGGGGCCCGTCGAACCAAAGTCGGTGAGGTATTTGAAGTAGGCGTCGTTCGCGGTGCCGTACATGCCAGGGGGAATCTCAACCACAGTGGGGCCATCCACCTTCAGGTCGATGGATGCGAAGGCGTAGACGGTAATGTCGTTGCCTGTCAGGTAATTCTCACTGGGGTGCATGAAATCGGCCATCACGCCCACGTCCGAAGAGGTCTGGAACCGAAAGTCCCGAATTTGCGACTTGACGATGGCATAAAGCGAAAGGGCCGGGAAAAAGTCCATATAGGCCTGGGTAGCGCGCTGCAAATCCAGCTCATCGTAGATCTTCTGCACGGAGGCTTTCGTCGGAAACGCCCCGCCTTCGAACTTCAGCGTACCGAAGTTGGTCTTGATCTTGTCCGGTGCCGGTTTGAAATCCTTCGCGTTCTGCTTCTTCCCGGCGGATCCAAACAGGTTCCTCGTTTCTGCTGGGTTTCCGGCCTTCTGCGCCCACACGGAAGCCACCAGGCAGACCGCCATGAGGCCGGCCACGGTTGAAGTGATGAGTTGTTTCGTTTTCATTTTTTCTCCAATTGTTGGCATTTCCGAGCAGGGCACCGCGTTGACGGTCTGCTCGTAAACCTGTTTTCATCTACTACTTCACCAGCTCGATCTCACCCGGCCGCCAGGTCTGGTCGATCCACGGTTGCAGCGGGCCGTACATCCTCAGGCCAATCCACCAGCTCTTGCCGGGAATGGTCTGCAGCCAGTTGCCTTCCTGACCCTTGGGCGCTTTGGGAGCGAAGTAGATGTCGTACGAACCATCGGTGTTCTTTTTGAATCCCTTGGTCTGGCTGCCCAGCGTCGGGAACTGCTGGTCGGTCTGCAGCTGCGAACGTGTCTGGGTGTCGTACATCGTCACCGCCCAGAAATCCTTCACCGGCGGATTCGGTGGGATATGCAGCTTGTAGGTTCTCGAACCGTCCAGTGGCCGTTGTTTGGAATCAAGCATGGCCAGACCATAGTCCGAACCCTTGCCGGGTACCGTCACCGCCATGGCGGGGGACACCACGATGTAGCCGAAGTGGAAGAGGATGCGTGCATCGAGATTGTACGCGCCGTTCTTCTTGAAGGCCGTGTCCTTGTTGGCGTACGCCATGATCCACGCGCTGTTCTTGCCATAGATAAAGTTGCCCGGCTCCCGGGGGAAGTAGCTGATGGCACGGGCGGAGGCGTTGCCGATGGCGGCGGCGTCCGTCAGAATCTTCTTCATCCGCGCATCGGGGTTGAAGGGCTTGCCCTTTTCGATGCCGATGGCCGCCATCATCCCCTTGGCCTCGGGGCCGAGGTAGTCATCGGGTTCACCCTGAATGAGATCATGCAGCTTCTCGAAGAAGCTGTAATCGTTGGGCAGCACCGTGTTCATCTTCTTGCCTGAGACGTTGATGAACGCCATCTTCGGGGGATTGGCTGCCTTGGCCAGCGGGTACACCTTCAGGTTGTTGCGGATGTTGTCCGAGGCGGCCTTGATCCCCTTGTCGAGGTAGCCGCGCGTGAACACCCAGACGCCGTTGGTTTTCGACGGTACGACAAAGTAACCATCCGGCACCTTGCCCTTATAGCCGGGAGGAAGGATCAAAAACTTGCCGCCCTTGCCTTTGTCCGGTCCGGCAACGCCCAGATCCGTCATGTAGTGAAAGGCCATGTCGTCGAGGACGCCGAGCATCCTGGGCGGAAGATCAATGACCGTGGGGCCGTCCTTTTCAAGATCGAGGAAGCCCACCGCGTACATGGTTGATGTGTTTCCTGTCAGGAGCACCGTTGTGGAATCCATCAGCGTATCCCAGATAGCGATCTTGTTGCTCGCATCGGCACCAATGCTCGCCTGACCTTCCCGCAACGTGTACATGGACAGGGCCGGGATGGAATTCAGGAAAACTTGCACCGCACGCGCACGGTCGATGTAGTCATAGACCGTATCGACCGTTTTTTTGGTCGGTACCCCATCGAAAAACTTCAGTTCACCGATGGAGGTTTTTACATTTTCCGGCGCCGTAATCTGCGCCGGAATTTCGGTGGTCATTTTCATCTTCGGCGGCGCGGCCAAAGCTGCAGTCACTGTGCTGATTCCCATGGCTGCGGTCACTATTACTGCGATTATCCGCTTTGCTTTCATTGTGCATTCCTTTTTGGCAGGGTCTCGGTGTTCAGGATTCAGGATTGCACCTTCCCTGATACCTGAGCACTCCTCTACTACTTCACCAACTCGGGATCTCCTGGCCGCCAGGTCTTTTCGAACCAGGGCTTGAGCGGGCCATAGAGACGAAGCAGCATGTTCCAGCCTTTGCCGGGGATGGTCTGGATCCAGTTGCTTGCCTTGCCTTTTGGCGCCTTGGGACCGAAATAGACGTCGAAGGAACCGTCCTTGTTCTGCTGTAAGCCTTTTTGGTTGCTATCGAGACCCGGGAACTGCTGATCGGTCTGCAGCATGGCGCGGGTCTGGTTGTCATACAGCGTGAAGGACCAGAAATCCTTGGCCGGAACATTGGGCGGCAGGTGCACCTTGTAAGTCTTGCTGCCATCAAAAGGGTTGCCCTTTGAATCGATATAGGCGACGGCATATTGCGAACCCTTTCCCACCATCTTCATGGTCATCGCGGGTGTGATTCCTGTCGCATAAAAGTGGAAGTAGCTGCGGGCATCGAGCAGGCGTGCACCTTTATCCAGGAATTCATGGCTGCCACCGGGAAATGGCGTGCTCCAGACGCCTTTGCCCGGATAGAAATAGTAAATATCTTCACGAGGCCTTGCGGCCAGGGTGCGAACCGTAGCAGCCCCCACATCGGCGGCCTCTTCGAGAATTTTCTTCATCCGGGCATCGGGTTTGAAGGGCCGACCCTTCTTGATGCCAATGGATTGTAGGAGACCGAGGATTTCTGGATCCTGGCCTTCGGCGGGCTCCGCCTGAACAACCTGGTTGATCTCCTCAAAGATGCCGTAGTCCATGCGATGAATCGTATTGTTGAACTTGCCGGACACATTGATGAAGTTCATTTTCGGCGGGTCGTCTTTTTGTGACAGCGGATAAATCCGGAACACCTTCTTGGTCGTCGCCACCGCGGGGGCGGGATCGCCGTTGACCTGAAAACCACGCCAGATGACCCAGTTGCCGTAGGTTTTTGTGCGTCTCACGTAATAGCCGTCTGGCACCTTACCTTTGTAGCCCGGCGGCAGGATCAGGAACTTGCCGCCCTGCCCCCGGTCGGGCCCGGCGTTGCCGAAATCGGCCACGTAGTGGAACCAGTGATCGTCGATGATGCCGAGGACATTCGGCGGCGTCTCGATCACCATTGGCTCGTCCTTCAGTTCGAGCCACAACGCCATGTAAATGGACACCGTGTTCGGTGTCAGCCACAAGGCCTTCGAGTCCATGAGGTTTTCGAACAGAAGCACGGTGGTGTTGGCCGGACCGAACCCGAGGATCCCCTTCCGCATCCCGTACATCGAGGCGATCTGGATGCTGCTTAAATAGGCTTGAACCGCGCGCTGAAAGTCGAGATTGTCGTAGACCTTCTGCGCGGTTTTCTCGTCCGGCACACCGTCGAAAAGGTTCAGGGTGCCGAGGCGGGTCTTTAGCTTGTCGGGGGTCGCGATCCCCGCCGGAATGTCGGTGGTCATCTTCATTTTCGGCGGCTGGGCCCAAGCGGTCGTCGTCAAGGCGGCGGCCAGGCAACTTGCATAGATCAGGGTGGCCAGTTTGGAACCTTTCATCAGATTTCTCCTCCGCAGATTCATTGTTGGTCGAGTTTTGCAACCGGAGCCAAAGCACCCCAGGTCCCTGATACATTCCGCATAGGAATCTTTTAGGTTCACCTCCGGTTCTCCTCCTCCATGTTCGAGGACATCCCAGGACAGAAAAGACCTATTCCTCATCGGAACCACTTGAGAAAGGGGTTCTGGATCACCGGCGTGATCGTGAGCTTCAGCAACCACTCGGGGCCGAAGGCGTCGGCCTGCGCGACGTAGTACTGCGCCTCGAGCTTGAACTTCCACGGTTGGTCGCCGATTTTGGTCGTCTTCGAAATGCCTGCGCCGATGGGAACAGTCCATTTGCTGCCGGAGTCCGCCCGCCAGTCGTAGATGAGGATGGGACTCGAGGTAATTTGCCAGCCGTTTCCCAGGCCAAAGGCATAGAAGTACTGGGCCGAGGTGATGCTGGTGTGCGTATCGTTCGAGCCGGCTACGTCCCATTGATGGAAGGCCAGGGCGCCGATCAGGCCCCATTTCCGGATGATCCCGTATGCGGCTTCCGGGCCCAGCCGCCATTGGTCGCTGCCCAAGTCGCCATCGGATCCGCTCGGGGTCGAGAAGAACAACCCACCGAAGTAGAACAGACCCTTCTTGTTGTCGGAGCGGCCATAGGCAATATCGCCAGAGATGTCTCCCAGCTCGATGTCCTTGTCATCAAAGCCGGGCTTGGCCAGGTCGAAATACGGCTGATCGAGATACACCGGCACAAGCGGCCGGATGATGAGGTTGTTGCCATTCGCCTGCGGGAAGGGGAAGACGGGCTGAAACTGGAACTGCCAGGAATCCTGGTCGTCGGCGTCCGGCAGGTCGCCCTTGAACGTTTGATAGAGAAAGCTGGCGTTGAGGCTGGCGAGGGACCCGATGGGGTTTGAAAGCTCTTTCGCGATATTGTCGACGCTCTTCTCATCCTCCGGAGCGGACTTGGTCTCCTGGGCCTGGCCCATGGCGGCGGACAGAATCAGTGAGAAGCCGATCGCGGCGGCCAGCAATGTGTTTTTCAACAATCCATTTTCCATGATTTTTCTCTTTCCGTTTGTTCCTGTCTCAGACCGCGCGGGAAGCCGTGTATCCATAGAGAACTTCGACCCGGAGCGATCGGCCCATCAAGTCTTCTGCGAATCCATGCACTCGACTGCGAGCACCGGAATATGGAGGTCGAATAGCGCATTCAGCACACCCGCCAAAGCCGCCTGATCCGGCAAGAGACCCTCGAGCCTCGTCACCCGGTCCTTTTCGGCCGACCGGCGTATTGTCATGCGCATGCCGCCCAGCCGGTCCGACCAACCCGGGTTCAGCTCGCCCTGAACTTCAATCCGGTAGATTGCAGGTCCATCCATCAGGAATTTTGATCCGCCTATTCATGCTGCAAGTCCGGAAAGCGTCTTTATTCAATGAATGTCAGTATGGAATATGGATTTTCTTTTCTTTGGAGGGAATTACCCGAAAGTGGAAATTCGAGTGGTAAAAAGGTGGTAGGTCTCGACAAGAGGGGTTCTCGATAATCGGCAGGAAGAAGGGCAGAGCGGAAAGCGGTGAATCAAGGGCGGGGAAGGATGCTGAGATCCCTGGCCTTGGCCAGTGCTTGGACGCGGTTTTTCGCATCAAGTTTCTGGTAGGTATTGTAAATGTGTTTCTTCACAGTCTCGGTCGAAACGAACAGTTTCGAGGCAATCTCTTGATTTTTCAGGCCCCTTGCCATGAGGGACAAAATTTCGCTCTCCCGCGGGGTCAAGAGATCAGAATCCTCTGGTTGTACGATTGATGACGCTGACCGCCCGATGAAATCGCCCCCGGCCTCAGGAACTACTCCGGTGGTTTCCTTCCTGAAAGCAGCCAGGATCCGCCGGATATGGTTAACGGCCACGTCCCGTTCGATCAGCCGCTCCAGCAGTTCGGCCATGGGAGGCCCTAACTCCACAAAAGGACGAATCCATCCGCCGGGAGTCGCCAGATCCACGACCTCTTCCAAAACTGCAATGGCCTCGTCTTCTCGCCCTTGTTTCTGAAAGGCCAGAGACTTCAGGATGCCGATCTCTATCATCTGAAAGGTGTTGTGAAGGGCCTTGGCCCCTCTCCAGAGGTCCTCAAGTTTTGCCGAGGCCTCTCTCAAGCTGGCGTCCGACCCCGTGGCGAGAAGAACCTTGCATCTTGTGATAATCGGGATCTCCAGGAAGAAAAGCATCAATGGCGCCTCGGTTAAATCTTCGACCGTTCGCATCCACTGTACCGCCGGTTCAAGCTCTCCTCGAAGCAACGCGAGGCGGGCCTGGCACGATTCGGCGATCACCACGTTGCCAGGATCCTGGCTTTCTTGAGCGAACTTGTACATCTCCTTAAGCGTCCTCTCCGCGTCGTCCCGCCGATTCAGGGTCTGATAGGTTACAGCCAGGCCCGCGAAGGCATCCAACACGATTCGGATGTGACATACGTATGGTTTATCTATCACCAGGTGGAAATTTTCGAACGCTTTGTCCATTCGGCTCATCTGAAAGTAGCAGACAGCCTGGAGGAAATCGCCCCACAGCTCTGAGTAAATGTGTCCGTTTCTCTTTGCCACGTGTTCCAGATGTTCGGCGGCACGCAAAGACAGAGTCAGATCTCCGCCTAACAGATACACAAAGGAAATCGTGCTTGGCTGCCGGGTCAGCATTATCCCTTCTTTCTTGAAATGGCTCTGGCTAATTTTACTCAGATTCCGAATCGCCATCTCTTTCTGGCCTGTCAACTGCTGTGCGAGTCCGGAATACAGTGTGGATTCGGCTATAGCGAGTTCGAAGGATTCCGGAAGCTGGCTCCGTGCCTCTTCGCTATACTTCAAGCTGCTTTCGCCCTCTCCCTGCCAATAAGAAACGACACTTCTGAAGTGGTTTAGTTCTCCCAACAAGTCCCGGTCCGTTGCGGCATCGATTTGGGCCTCTATGCTTTCCAGGAGCGGCGAGAGCAACTCGAGCTGAAAATGGTACTCGGCGATCCAAGCCTTCGCCAAGAGGATCTGCGGACGCTGCCCTGCGATCTCGCCTGGTAACATAGCCAGCCACCGATCAAGAATGTGCCATTGATCGGAATTCAGGACACGACACCTGTTAGATTCAATAATCCGAGCCGCGCTCTCAGCGTCACCAGCGGCCAAGGCGTGCCGGATGGCATCATCGATGAACCCCTCCTTGGCCAACCACCGGCTCGCACGCGTGTGGAGCACGGCGATTTCCTCATTGCCATGATTTCGCTTCAATCGTTCGTATAAAAAATGCTGAATGAGATGGTGAAAACGGTACCATTCGCGTTGAGCATCAAGAGATATCAAGAAGAGACCCTCCACTTCCAAGGCCTCGATGGGGGACTCGCTGGTGAGGTCCGGATCTTCTGCTTCCCCATCCGGCGCGCACACGGCCATGCACAGCCTGGGGCAAAAACGGTCGAGGATAGAGATCTTTATCAAGAAGTTCTGTGTCGTCGGTGATTGCTGGGTCAGCACCTCCGTGACCAGGTAGTCCTGGACCCACGAGAGGCCACCGCCGCGCATTTCGGACACGATTCGCTCGGGATCTGCAAAGTTACGCATGACCAGGGACGAAAGGCGCAGACCCGTGGCCCAGCCCTCGGCCTCCCTGTCAAGGATGGTTAGCAAGCCCTCGCCCACCGGCACACTGAGCGTCTTCCGCAGGAACGCGGCCGTTTCCGTGGGTGTGAAGCGCAACTGCTCTGCGCGAGTTTCACTCATCTGGCCACGGGCGCGGAGCCTGCCGATGGGCAGGGGCGGATCCCGACGGGTCATCAGGACGAGGTGCATCCCCCTCGGGGGATGCTGCAACAGATTGGCTACCAGGCCGTGGACTGCCGTTTCGTGGATGGAGTGATAATCGTCCAGCGCCAAGATGAAGGGCTCATCAATCTCATCCAAATCGTTGAGCAACTGACCCGCGATAACCCGGTAGGGAGGTAGCTCGGGAGCGCCCAGCAGGGCCTTTGTCTTTTGGCAGGCGTCGGGAAACATGGTCCGGATGGCGGCCAGAAAATATTCAAGAAACGGACGAAGAGCGCTGTCATACTCGTCCAGGGACAACCAGGCGCTGGGGGCATTGCACGATTCCAGCCAGCTGCTCACCAGGGTGCTCTTGCCGTAGCCCGCCCCCGCCGAAACGAGTGTCAAAGGCAGCCGGCGGTGCCTGTCGAGCCATTCCAGCAGCCTCGTCCTGTCGATGTGGTCGTCGGGCACGGGGGGACGGTGGAGCTTGGTGCGGATAATAGTCGATATAGCTGGACCCGCTGCCATTGGATACCCACCTACGTATTTAACTATGCTGGGAAAGGATTACTTAAAATACAAGACCTATAAAATAAGAATAAATATTCAAAAATTATTGAGGCCTGAAATAACATTTCAGACCATTTAATTGCCCTCATATTTTCAAATTAGCATGTGCGTGGCAAATGACTCATTCTAGCTTGAATTCAAGACTTTCATCGCCTGCCAGTAATCAGTAGTCTCCCTCAAACATCGGGGCATTGCCAATTGGCGGTCTCTCTTTTCCCCCTGAAAACACCAAATTTCTGGACTTTTCCTCCACTTGACTCTTCTCGCCCAGGAAGCGTCCATGTGGGGGAAAGGAGACCCTGACATGAGGAATATCAGAGAGGAAATCGCCGCACTGGAAGAATTGAAGAATAGCAAACTTCGTGCAATTTGGCACGACCATTACGGGACCGAACCACCCCTCGGCATCAGCCGGGATTTCCTGATCCGGGCCGCTGCATATCAGATTCAAGAGAAGGCGTACGGCGCCCTGAACAAGCGGATGAAACGGAAGCTTCGCGCCCTGGCTCAAACCTTCAAAGCCGAAATCGAAGTACTGCCCTCCCCCACCATCTCACTCAAACCAGGAGCCAAGCTGATTCGCGAATGGGGCGGAAAAACCCACTGCGTGATCGTACTTGAAAACGGATTCGACTTTGAAGGAAGGCGCTACAGTTCGCTCTCCCGGATCGCCCGCGAGATCACGGGCGCCCGCTGGTCGGGTCCGCGCTTTTTTGGCCTTCGGCAAGGAGCAAGGCCATGATCGAGCGCGCCTCGGGAAAACCTAAGAAAAAACTCCGCTGCGCCATCTACACACGCAAATCCCATGAGGAAGGTCTGGAGCAGGATTTCAATTCCCTGGAAGCGCAGCGGGAGGCGTGCGAGGCGTACGTTTTGAGCCAGAGGGGCGAAGGCTGGAAGACCTCCTCCGGTCGCTACGACGACGGGGGCTTCTCGGGAGGGACGATGGAGCGGCCTGCGCTCCGGAAACTCATGGGGGAAGTCGAGGCCGGGTGCATCAATGTGATAGTCGTCTACAAGGTGGACCGGCTCACCCGATCGCTCTCGGACTTTGCGAAGATGGTGGATATCTTCGACGCCAGGGGCGTCTCGTTCGTCTCAGTCACGCAGCAGTTCAACACGACGACCTCGATGGGAAGGCTCACCCTGAATGTCCTGCTCTCCTTCGCCCAGTTCGAGCGAGAGGTCACGGGCGAGCGCATCCGGGACAAAATCGCGGCTTCCAAGAAAAAGGGCATGTGGATGGGTGGACTCCCGCCCCTCGGCTACGGTTCGGGCGGCCGGAAACTCGTCGTCAATCCCAAAGAGGCCGAAACCGTCCGGCACATCTT
Source organism: uncultured Nitrospinota bacterium (assembly GCA_947258645.1). GTDB lineage: Bacteria > UBA8248 > UBA8248 > UBA8248 > UBA8248 > CAMYJL01. The sequence goes on along the minus strand of CAMYJL010000068.1, from coordinate 9,337 downwards.
CCAAAGGTATGCCGAGCTCGGATCGGTCCGGAGGCTCAAGGAAGACCTCGACGCCCAGGGGATCGTCAGCAAGATCAGGATGACTCGAAACGGCCTGCGAAAAGGCGGCAACCCCATCGCCCCCGGGGCGCTGTACAAGATCCTGAACAACCCCGTCTACATCGGCGAGATCGCCCACAAGGGGAGGCGCTACCCGGGCGAGCATGAGGCCATCGTGGAAGGGAAGCTCTGGGAGAAGGTCCAGAAAATGCTGGAGGCGGGTCGCGTCTCTCGAGTAAACGGAGGTGCCGCAATTCACCCTAGCTTGCTCGCCGGGCTTCTTTATGACGACGAGGGGGAACGCATGTCGCCCAGCCATGCCGTGAAAAAAGGGAGGCGATACCGCTACTACGTCTCGCGCTCCCTCCTCACCCAAACCCGGGAGGCGGGAGGCTTTCGAATTCCGGCCGGAGAGATCGAGCGGATCGTCATCCAGCGGCTTCAGAGGTTTTTCGCGAGCCGCGCCGAGGTGATTGACACCATCCAGCCGCAAGTCCCGTCAGCCCGGAGTCAGAAAAGACTTCTGAATTTGGCCCACTCTCTGTCAATGAATTTCATTCGCCTTGCGCAATCCAAGATCCGGCGTCTACTCCTTACCCTCATCCCTCGCATCGAGGTGCATCCCTGGAAGATCGATATTCATCTTCTTCCCGGCCGGATGCGGAAAATCTTCCTCCGGCTCACGAGGCTTCCCGGAAAGAGGAACTCCTGATCCTCTCCGTCCCGGCCCGACTCAGGCGGCGGGGAATCGAGATGAAAATGTTCATCGACGGCAAAGGTCCATCCGGAGGGGAAGCCATTCCCGATCCCGGTCTCGTCAAATTGATCGTCAAGGCCCATTCGATGAAGGAAAAACTCGTGAATGGAGGCGGCGTGAGCCTGAGACAGATTGCAAGACGAGAAAAACTGGAAGGCTCCTATCTGACCCGCCTCATCCGCCTGACATTCCTCGCCCCCGACATCACGAGGGCGATCCTGGAAGGGCGTCATCCCCCCGAGCTGACAGCGGCCCGGCTGATGCGGAACTCACGGCTTCCACTTGAGTGGAGAGAACAGAGAGCGATTCTGGGATTTGCCTGACCCGAAATCGACCAAAGCGCGAAAATTATTCGGCCCCAAGTCCTTCGGGGGTCGTTCCTTTCCCGAAAACCGCGCAAGTATACTTTGTACAATCCGGAAGGAGCTCATCCAGGTGGTACTGCGAAAGGGGCCGACAGAGATTATTCAGATTTAGAGCCGGAGAATCCCGGAATCCAGTGTCTCTCCCTCTCACCCTGCCATGCCCTCAAACGCCAAAGGCCCGGAAAACGCGGGGTTTTCCGGGCCTCGGCTTCTTCGTTGCAACCAATTGCGAAACAACTACATATCCGTGGTGGAGCTGAAGGGGATCGAACCCTCGACCTCATGACTGCCAGTCATGCGCTCTCCCAGCTGAGCTACAGCCCCACAAGAGCGATATCCGTTTTTCTCCGGCGTATTTCAGCGCTGCATGGGTGCGAAATCTAACCAAAAACCCCTTGTGAGTCAATGGATTAAAGAATTTCTATTATTCCCCTCCCCCGGCCGGCGGCTCGGGGTCTCCCTCGCCGACATAGCGGCGAATCTGGTCCATCAACCTGGGGAAGTCGCCGCTCCCCGTGGCGTCCTCCGTGCGCATCTCGATTTCGTCCGGACCGGCGGCCCCGAAACCCAGTTCAACCCCGCGGCGAATCTGGCGATGGGCCCACACCGGATAATCGCGGAGCAGCTCGGCGCCCATGGCGCGAATGACCGAGGCGCCGACCACATCGACGGCGATGCGATCGTCGCCCGCGATGATGACGTTGGGCTCCCGCTCTTCTCCGGTATAGGGACCACCCGCGATCCAGCACTTGGTTCCGTCCAGGAGGATGAGGCTGGGGGAGTAGAGGAGATTGGTCTCTATGATCATCTCGGCCATCTGGGGGACGAAATGCGCGCGCACCCGGTCGCGCGGATGAACGAAGCCGTACCCGTTTTTGAGGGAGAGACTGAAGCGCGGGCCGCCGCCGTGGCTCTTCATGGTCGGGGCGCTGATGATGTGCTGCCCCGTTTGAAGCGCCCGCTCCTGGCAATGAATCCAGCCGCCCCAGCGGATCGCGCCGGGCACGCGCGCTTTCACCCAGGGCGATTCGTCGAAATATACGACGCCGGTCCCGTTTTTCTCCTGAAATTCCGGCATCCCCCAGCGTTCGAAGTTTTTTCGCGCCGGGAGGGAGAGCAGGCCTCCCATCTCGCCGACGTCGATCTCCCCGCATCCCGACTCGCGGCACAACGCCACCAGCGCCTGGAGCAAATCCTTGTGCGTAGAGGCCGGAAACGGATCGGCAGAGTTGAAGTTGGGCTTGATCAGGATCGGCTGGATCGAATCCATGATTCGTCGGGCGCCCCCCAGGAGTTCGGCGGCGAGCCGAACGGCCTCCCCGCGATCGCGCCCGCGAACGACGGCGACCAGGCTCTTCCCCTTTTCCGTCAACCGGGGGCGCCGCAAGGGCGGGATCTCCGCCTCGGGAAATTCCTCGGCGGATTCCTGCAACGAGCGATAGGGGCCCGCGTCTTCATCATCCAGAACACCGCGGAAACTCTCCGCCCGAACCTCAACAGGGGTGTCCAAAGGCACCTGTGTCATGCGTCCATTCCTCCCGAATCCCATTTGCAGCCAAATGCCCGACCGATTCGAAATATTACGGAACTCCGCTTCTAAATGAAAGATGCAGTTTCTGAAATATCGCGAAAATTCGCCACAAAAACCTCCTATCTCCCCCAAGGAAGGTCTGTTCGGGGTTTGCATAAATCGCCTTTATGTATAGGATATTCATACATATATCCGGTATGCTTTTAGGCCGGGTCTGAAATACCAATGGAGTACAGCCGCCCTCCGATGATGGTTCGCCCCTTTATCCTTTAAACTTCGATTTCTCATTCAAGGATATTTCCGTGCTGGAGTACGTGAGTGAAATTCGGGTGGCTATCGAATCGCTCCTCACCGTGGTCTCCCTTTGGTGGACCATCCGCACCTTGGTGGTCATGGCATCACTGCGAGACCAGTTAACGCGCGAGGAAAGAACCGCCCAGGATCAACTGTATACCCTACATATGTCCATCAAGAAGATCAGGGACTCGTCCAGAAAAGTGCGCGATAAAATCATTCCGGGCCAAGTTCACATTAAAAACCAACTCAATCGGCAATTAGAGAAAATGGCCAAAGAAATTGAAAAAACAAATCTTCCCAGCAAAATCCGGCTTTACCAGGAAGTGAGGCAGTTCTACCTGAAGGAGCCCGATTCGAGATACTTCCGTTCCTCTGAATATGTGCCAAAAGATGAGGACGAACGATGACAAGCCCAGGAGTCACATTCGCAAGAGAACTCATGCAAGTCACCGCCTCGGACATCCTTCTGCTCACCCTGATCACTTTTTTCTTCCTGTCCGGACTCGTATATAAAATTAAAGCCTCGCGGGAAGTACGGAAAACCCGGTCTTCCATCAGAAAATTGAAAAAAGCCGTTCAGGAATGCGCGAGTCAGGAACAAACACTCAAAGCCGAATTGAAGGAGCTCATGGAGATACAAAATGCGAACATGTTTGAAGTCAACCGATTAAGGCGAAAAAAGGCCGACATGGCCAAACTGCCGGCGGAACTCGAAAATGAGCTTGAGGATCTGGCCTCCTGGTGCCGGGAGAAGAGCATTGTTGTGGACTTCCATCGACGTATGGCGTCCCGTAAACCTGTCCGGAAACAAAGGCCGTCCTAGCACATCGCCTGTCCGCTCCCTCAAAGGGGCTCGCTTTTTTCCTACTGCTTTCGAATTCAGTCAAACGTCTTTTTCTTTACCGTGATTTTCCAGATCTCCCCCCTGTCCGCCGGTGGCTATCGGCCGGAATCTCGATTATAATTTTCCGAAATACAAGAATTGAGTTCCACGTCCGGAATGAGTGCGGGGCAAGTGCGTTTTCCGCATACCTTCAGGATTTGAGGAGGCGGCATTCGGGACGAGGATAACGGTTGTCACGTTGTCGAGTCCCCACCATCAACCGGGCGCAGGATTGTCCCGCCTCCAAGGAACCATCAGAAGTCTCGATTTGGACACGCCAATCGGACCGCAATGAATGAGCTCTCCGCTGCGAAAGATGCACATCACGTGAAATGCGGATTCCAAATCCGCCCTAGACCCATATTCACAGGACGGTTTACGGGAATGAAACCATGACGGAGTTCGTTCAATTTTTACTGATGGGCCTTGGCATCGGAATTTTCGGCACGATGGTCGGAGCGGGGGGCGGCTTTATCCTGACGCCTCTCCTGCTCCTCCTCTTCCCTGATCGCCCGGCCGAGATCGTCACGGCGACTTCCCTGTCGGTCGTGGCGTTGAATGCCCTCTCGGGCTCCATCGCCTACCATCGGCTCGGGCGGATCGACATCAAGACCAGCCTCGCCTACAGCCTCGCGGCCTTCCCTTGGGTGATCCTGGGCGTTTTCACCACCTCCCGCATCTCCAGGGGACCCTTCGATATCCTTCTCGGCCTTGGGCTTTTCGCATTATGCATCTCTCTACTTCGCGGCTCAGATCCTCCGGCAAACGCCCCTTCACCCGGAGAAGAGTCCGACCCCTCCCTGACCGAGCGCCACATCGTTGATCGGTCGGGCCGGGTCTACAACTATCGCTTCCGCTACAAAATGGGAATCTGGATGAGCACGGGCATCGGATTCCTATCCAGCTTCTTCGGGATCGGCGGAGGGCCTATCTACGTTCCCCTGATGATCAGATTCCTCCGTGTTCCCGTATACATCGCGACAGCCACCTGCCAGTTTATTTTATTGATTAACACATCGGTGGCGGTCCTCGTTCACTACTACCGGGACAACCTGCACACGATGTCGGACGTCATTCTCCCCCTGGCCGTCGGCGTCATCGGCGGCGCGCAGGTTGGCGCCGTCATTTCGGGAAAATTGAAGTCCGCGACGATCACGAAGATATTCGTCGTTCTGCTCGCCCTGGTATCGTTTCGGCTCCTCTACCAGGGATTTTCAGCTACCTGGAACTGAAGCCCCCCACTCCTTGGAAAAATCCCACCCGCTGTGGGAGAATGATTTCAGGAGGGAATCATTCGACCCTACAGTGAATTTGCGGACAATTCTTGCGGCTCGTTCTAATCTTGGATTTTGAAGGAGATACTAAGCCATGGAGTACGAACACATCGTCGTCGAAGTGAAGGAGAGGGCTCTCTGGGTGGGGATCAACCGCCCCAGGATCCTCAACGCCTTCAACATGCAGACCCTCGACGAGGTCATTCACGCCTTCACCCGCCTCGACGAGGACCCGGACCTGGGCGTCGGCGTGCTGTACGGCGTCGGGAAGAGTTTCTCCGCCGGCGGCGAGATGCAGGCCATGATGGCGCTCGACCAGACCACGGGCCATATCTGGAACAACAAGATGCGCGGCCTCTGCATGAAGCTCCGCAACTGCGGCAAGCCCACCATCGCGATGGTGCGCGGCTGGTGCATCGGCGGGGGAAACGAATGGCAGCTTTACTGCGATCTCTGCATCGCGAGCGAAAACGCCATATTCGGCCAGTCGGGCGCGAAGGTCGGCGCGCTGCCCGTCGTCGGCGCAACCCAGTACCTCCCCATCTTGATGGGCGACCGCCGGGCGCGCGAGATGCTCTTCCTTGCGAAGCGCTACAGCGCTCAAGAGGCCCAGGAAATCGGCCTCATCAACAAAGTCATCCCCGACGATCAGCTCGAAGAGACGACCGAGGAATGGTGCCGGACGATCATCAGCCACGCCCCGGCCACCCTCCGCTACATGAAGGCGAACCTCAACTTCCTCGGCGACCTGCACTACCCCTCCTGGATGCATGGGAGTGAGCTGCTGAACGCGGTCTGGAACAACGAACAATCGGACGAGGGGATGCAGGCGTTCCTGGAAAAACGCCCGCCCGATTTCAGCCGCTTCCCGCGCTGAGCCACTTCGGGAGAGCCGCGTGACATCCAACTCAAGAGACTGGGGGTTGACCATCCTGCGTCTCTGGATGGGATTTTTAATCGCCTATTCCGGCTACCTGAAAGTCACCGGGAGCGATATCGGCCTCTCAACCCTTATCTCCCTCCAGAGTCTATCGGTGGCCGCCTGGCTGACCGTCGGAACCCATCTGGTCTTCCTGCTCGGCGGAGCGGCCATATTTTTGGGAATCGCCGTCCGCCTGTCGGCGTTTCTCACCGCCCTGGCGGCGGCCTTTACCGTATGGAAAAATTCCGGGGCCGATCTTGCCGGCCTGATAGACGCGCCACACTTAACAACCATTTTCGTCGTGTGTGTGGTTTTGATTTTGACGGGTCCGGGCCGGTTGAACCTGGGAGCGGCGCTTCGAGGGTAAGCCTTTCCCGGGGAAAAAGAATTGCCCGGGCCATTCCCCCGGAACTTTCAGCGAGCATAGCCACGGCGGCGGTATCGCCCGGGAGAGCCCTCGGCCTGCCGGTAATACCCGCGGACTTTTTTCGTCCAGGCGGAGGCGCTCATCTCTTTCCACGCCTCGTGTTCGAAAACGGACTCATTTTCCAGCTCATAGAGCACAATCATCACCGAATCGCCTTCCACCGGAACATAGCGGCGAATCCGCCTCACGCCGGGAACCTTCTCCACAGTCGGGGCGCGATCTTGGGTGTACCACCCGTTAAAATCGCCAATTTTCTCGGGCGGCACGAATATCCGGCCAAACTGAATCACGGGGGGAAGCCCCGCGACCTCCACCGTGGGACATGAAGGGGCCGAAGGGGGGAGACCGGGATAAATCTGGGAGCACACAAGGCGAACCTCCCCGACAACGGACTTTTTCATCGCCCCGTCGCGCTCAGAGGGAGCCGCATAAATTCCCTGAAACTCCTCGCGGTAAAAATCCTGCACGCTCTCCGCTTCATAGAGGTTGAGAAACCGGGGAGCCCCCTTGATCGCCTCGTAAGCCGCCGCGCCGCAAATTCCGGGGGCGCTCATCCGCCTTTCCAGGTGATCTTCATCAATCCAGGCGCGGGCAGCGTCCTCATCACCCGGACTGAAATCCATCATCTCAACCAGCAAACCCATCCCGTGAGAACGCATCCAACTTTCCCCTTGATCGCATCAGCCACATCACAAATTATTTCAATGACTTAGAGATGGGAACGTCTGCCTTAAGCGGCTATGGCATATCGAGCGTATCCGCCGAGCCCGCCGCCGCCTCCTCCGGCTTCTCCCGTTCAGGCGCTTGAAGCGCGCGGACCGCCTTATCCACGGGGGGGAGCGGTTCGATTTCCTCGGACGAGACGGCGCCAAGCTCCGTAAACCGCCGGGCGGAGACGAGCACGCGCCCTTCGAACGACCCGACAGCTTTGTTGAACGAATCCACCGCACGGTCCAGCCCTTTCCCGACGCTCGAAAAATGTCCCGCCAGGGTACGGAGGCGCTGGTATAGATCGCGGCCGAGTTCGCTCACCTCCTGCGCGCTTTCGGCGACCCTCTCTTGACGCCAGCCATACGCGACGGAACTCAGGATGGCGATCAGCGTCGTCGGTGTCGCGAGGATCACACGCTGATTAAAACCTTCTTCTATCAGACCGGGCTCGTGCTCCAGAGCAATGCTGAAAAAACTTTCGCCCGGGAGAAACATCACGACGAAATCGGGGGAGCTGGGGAACTGATCCCAGTAGGACTTGGAGCTCAGCCGGGCCATGTGATCCTGTATCTGGCGGACGTGGCTTTTCAGGCGGGCGCGCCGTTTTTCTTCCGTTTTCGCCTCTGCGGCCTCAAGGTAAGCCTGCAGGGGCGCCTTGGCATCCACCACCACTTCTTTTCCGCCGGGGAGCTTGACGATCATGTCGGGGCGGAGCCGCCCTTCGTCGGAATTCACCGATTCCTGCTCGATGAAATCGCAGTGAGCGACCATCCCCGCAATCTCGACCACACGGCGAAGCTGAATCTCTCCCCACCGGCCCCGGACGTTCGGTGTGCGAAGCGCCCGTACCAGATTTTCGGTTTCCGAATGGAGTTTCTCCTGGGCCGTCATCAGCCCCCGCACCTGTTCGGAAAGCCCGCCGTAGGTCTCCAGGCGGACTTTTTCGATATCCTGAAGCTTCGAATCCACCTTCCCGAGAGACTCCTTGATGGGCGCGACCAGAGCCTCGACCTTTTTTTGCCTGGTTTCGAGATCTCCCTTCGCCTCGGACTGGAATTTCTCAAAAGTGGATTTGGCCAGTTCCAGAAAAGACTGGTTGTTATCTCTCAACGCATCGGACGAGAGCGCCTTGAAAGCGTTTCGCATCTCATCGGCCGCCTGTTGGAGCATCGCCACCTTCTCCTCGGTGGCGGTTTTCCCGATCTCGAGCGCCGTATCCAGCCGGGCGACGTCGGCATTGAGGTCGTTGATGCGGCGCTCCCGCTCCGCCAGCTCGGACCGCGTGATTTCCAACTCCTGATGGGCCCTCGATAGCCCTTCCCGCGCGGCGGATACGTGCGTCCGGGAGATCAGCCACATCGCTACGGCGCCGATCAACACGCCCGCCACCAACAACATCATCTCAGAATCCATCAATCCATTCTCCAGGACAGGAAGTCGTCTCGCCTTCGGGAGCGGCACGGTCTCTTACGGCCAGACCGGAAAGCGGGTGTTTCAGGGAATGACATGAATATCATACAGGGAAACCAAAGGGGCGGTGAAATATTCTCACGCGACGCGCACGAAAAATCACTTCTCCGGATGCGCAGAGTCGAGAGACTCCTCCAGGGCGACGGCGGTATCGATCAGGATGCGGAAAACCTTCTCCAGAATTTCGGGGGGACAGGGGCCTTCGTTCAGCTCGAGGGCCCTGGCGATCACATTATTCTCCCGCTCCGGGATTCGGACGGGAATCCCCCTCGCCGACTTGAACTGCCCCACCTCCCGGGCCACTTTCAGGCGCTCGTTGATCAGGCGAACCAGCTTTTCGTCACACGCGTCAATGCGGCGCCTGAACGGAGCCAATTCATCCGTCATGGAATCCCCCTCTGACGATGCGAGAACAGCCGGCAAGTGGAAATTCAGGAAAACGCGGGGATTATACCCCCGACCGCCGCGCCTTTCACCCCGCGTCCGAAAGTCCGCCCCAAAAGCAGGAGAATGGGCGAATTTGCTCCCCGGTGGGCACTGAGAGCGCCTGTTCTCAGATAATTACCTGTTCCCAGATAAATGAGAGGGGGTCGCCCGAAAAGAGGGGGGTTATTTGCCCCGTAAGCACCTCGAAAACCGGCGTGGAATGCGGAAACGGCCC
>CAMYJL010000067.1 GCA_947258645.1 uncultured Nitrospinota bacterium | reverse complement strand
ACACGATGTTTCTCTCCGCTCATCGTTCCACTCCTCCCGCATCGGCCCTGCCAATTTTGAGACGATGGGGGTTCGATCACTTCCTGGCGGCGGCTTCCTCACCCCAGAGCGGCTCGATGACATCTTCCAGGTCCAGCTGACTGAGCGTTTCCGGAAGCGGCCGGCCCGAGGCTCGATCGTAGCCGACCGTTTCGTACCAGATATCGAGCATGCTGTCCCAGTGATCCATGATTGCCTGCCCGGCGAGGGGGCCGTCCACGGGGGTCGAACCATACCGCTTGGAGGGCCGCTCCAGTTCGGGTCCGATTCCGCAGCGGATGTTGAAGGCGCGCATCAGGGTCGCGGCCCTGCGGCCCTGCGCCATGGCTTCTTCTTTCCGGATGTCCCAGCCCGTCGCTGCCTCCAGCGATCGGCAGAGAACATCGATATGGGCCCGCGTCGTGAAAAGACAGGCACCGAGACTGTCCTCAAAATGGCGCCTGCCGCGCAAACCTCCTACCTGCTTGGGAACCGCTACGGGGTCCTGGGGGTTTACCCTGGCCGGAAGGCCGAAATCCGTCGGGAACGTGGCCGGGCCGGAGTCCATTGTCCCGCCGCTGCCCGTGCAGGTGTCGATCATCTCCTCCCAGCGCGAGCGGTGGTCGTGCCCGCGGGGGGTGTCGCCCTTCATGGTGTAGATGGCGCAGTCCGCCGCTTCGCCGCCGATTTTTTCGGAGGCGCGCTTTACCCCCTCGGCGAGCACATCGCCGAAGCCTTCCCTGTGATTGATCATATCGAGCAGGCGGTTCGCCCCCTCGGCGTCGCCCCACTCCAGCCGGAAGCCCAGGTCGGAATCCGAGATGTAGCCTTTTTGCTGGCACTCCATCACCCAGCCGCAGAGCCAGCCGAACTCGTTCACATCGACGCAGGCGCGGTCGATGCGCGTGTTCAGCCATGCAACATCGTTCGGCTCCGTGCAGCCGATGGCCCATCCCGAGCCGGACCATCCTTCGTATTCGGGCTCGTCCACTATCTGGCCTTTGTTCGGGCCGGACGAGAGCACTATCATATGACAGTGATGCATCCCGCAGGCGTTGCACTGATGTCCCCTGTGGTCGAATCCCTCGCGAAGCGAGGGGCCTTCCCATTTCTTCGTGTCCACTCCCTCCGGCCAGACATTTGTCGTGTAGTTCCGGATGGGGAGGGCGCCCATTCCGTGCAGGTTCCGGACGCCACCGAGGGTTCCGTACATATAGAGCCCCTTGGTGCTCGGGTCGTTCTTCAGGGAGTGGGCGATTTCATCCGCGGCGGCATAAAGCGCCTTCAAGTGGGCGACGCCGATTCCCTTTTTCCCGCGCTCGATGGCCACCGCCTTGAGCATCTTCTTTCCCATGACGGCGCCGCAGCCGTTCTTGCTCGCCACATGGCCGTAGTCGCCTTCGATGGCGGCGAACCGGACGAGGTTCTCCCCCGCGGGGCCGATGCCGTACACGCTGAGCTGATGACCCCTCAGATTCAACTCTTCCTCCAGGGCCTGCTGGGTCTCCCAGGTGTCTTTCCCCTGAAGGTTAGCGGCGTCCTTGATCTCCACCTTGTCGTCCCGAATATGGAGATAGACCAGCTTCGAAGCCTGCCCCTGAACGACAATGGCGTCGTAGCCGCAATACTTGAGGTTGGCGCCGAAAAAACCGTTGGCGTGGGTATTCGTGGCGCCGCCCGTCAGGGCGCCGCGCGTGACGACCGTGAGACCGCCCGTACCCCAGACGGGGAGGCCGGCCAGAGGACCGGTCGCCATAACCAGACGGTTATCCGGATGATCCCAGGTAACTTCGGGGGGCACTTCCTCCCAGATAATTTTCGCGCCCAGGCCCGTGCCTCCAATCCACTTTCTCCGGTCCTCGGACGTGAAGGGCTCGGTCCAGGTCTTTCCCGTCGATAAATCCACGCGGAGGATCTGCCCCGCATAGGCGTTACAGGCTGATTCAGTCAAGATAGCGTCTCCCCGTATTTATGATGAAACCGCGATATCCCGCTCGGGCACCGATGGCCGACCCAGAAGCGTCTTCGGAAGCAGCGCTGCCGCGGCGCCGGTAGCAAGAAACGCGCGTTTTACGTCGAAAGGATTTTTCCGGAGCTGTTCTTTCCACGCAGAAAGCTCATTGCCGGAATGGACAAGCCCTTTGAGAATTCCCACATCGTTCGTCGTCCAGACGTCTCCTTCCGAACCAAGTATGATGGCCCCGGTGAGCCGATCCCCCCGGAAGAGGAGCTTCCGGTAGGCCGGGCGATCCGGCTGGACGGCTTCAATCACCTCCGCCTCCGGGTCGTCCCAGCTTCCGAAGCTGGCGATCTCAAGACCGAGTACGCCGACGATGTTCATCAGCAGGCTGCCCGAATAAACTGTTTCGACCCCCGCCATGTTGGCTCCCGCAACCCGGCCGTGTTGCATGGCCGTGGGCTCGATGGCGTGAATGGCCTTCTCGCCCGTCACACAATCGAGCCCTTCGGCGACATCTCCCGCCGCGTAGATGTTCGACTCGCTGGAGCGGAGAAAATCGTTCACGAGGATACCCGCATTCATCTCGACGCCGGACCCTTCCAGCCATTCGAGGTTGGTCTTGATTCCGGTCGCCATGATGACCACGTCCGCCTCGACATCCGGGCCTCCCTTGAATTTGAGAACCTTCGCACCGCCGGATTCTTCGATGGAGGTGACCTCAGCCCCGGCCTGGACCTGGACCCCCTTGTCCGCCAGCCATTTGGCGACGATGCCAGCGCCCGTATCGTCCACCATCCGGGGGAGAATTCGAGGGGCGATTTCAAAAATTTTGAGGTCAGCGCCGCGCTGGACAAGCGAATCCAGAATGGTGAAGGAGATGAATCCCGCACCGATCATGGCGACGCGCGTTCCCGGTTGTAGCTCCGCCGCCAGCTGGCGTGCCTGATCGAGCGTCCAGAAGCTGTGCACACCGGGGGCGTCGGCACCCGGAATGGGCGCCCGGACGGGGGAAGAGCCCGTTGCGATCAAGAGATTGTCGTATTGAATTTCCTCGTCGTCGTCGAGGACGACCTTGTTGGCGTTTGGATCGAGACTGACGGCGCGCCGGCCGAGACGGGTTTCCACCTTAAGTTGGCCCAATCGGGTTTCACTCGCCGTGAACACATGGGATTCCCCGATCTCCCGGGAGAGATAATAGGGGAGGACCATGCGGGAGTAGGGATTTTCGTCGGAGACGAGAATGATCTCGGAATTGCCTCCGTCAATCTCGCGGATGGTCGTGATGGCGTTCCATCCGGCGGTTCCGCCTCCGATGATGACATGTTTTATCGCCATATCAATTCACCCCCACCGCAAGAGGACCGCCCGGCGCCTGGGCCCGCTCGGCCGCGAACGGGCCGACCCAATCCGTCACCTGAACTTCTTCATAGAAGATGGCGTCTCTCGGACATGCCGAAACACAGGCGGGCTGTCCGCCGCAGAGATCGCACTTGAACGCCTTATGTAAATCTGCGTCGTAAAATATCGTTCCGTACGGACAGGCGATCGTGCACAGTTTGCATCCCACGCAGATGTCGTTCACGACATCTTTCGCGCCCGCGGGACTGATGACGATTGCCTCCACCGGGCAGGCCGTCATGCACCAAGCTTCCGCGCACTGCGGACAGGTATAGGGTGAATAACTCGTGTGGCTCTCGAAGGCGGAAACCCGGATGACCGCCTTTGAGGGCTGGAAAGTCCCCGTTTGCTCATAGGAACACGCCAGTTCGCACCGCATGCACCCCGTGCAGTTTTCGGGGATGATTTTGAGAGCTTTCATTCTTTCTCCTCGATTATCAATTGTTTCCACAGGGCCTCCATCCCACGCCGCGCGGATGAATCAACCCATGACATCGAACTCGTCGGGAAGGGTAAAAGTGTCGCAAAGGTTGGGGGATACGGTCAATCGGGGGAGACCGACTTCGCCTGGAATCAAGAGGCCGAAGTAACGAGAACAGCCCCTCCAACGACGATGAGCGTGGCGATGACAAGCCGCCACGTGATCCTCTCCCGGCCCCGTAGCAATACTGCCGAAAGGATCAAAACGAAGATGGGCGTCATCCGGATGAGCGGTGCGATCACGGTGAGCGGGCCGTCCCGGAGCGATGTCCAGAAATTGATGGCCGCCCCCATCGCGAATATGCCTGCGGGAACAGAAGCGAAGAACACGGACTTGTCCAGCCGGAATTTCTGGGCGGGGGTCAGGAAGCGGGAGGTCGTCAAAAGGGTGGAATTTGCGACGATGGACGAAATGATCACCCCCAGAGCGGCGGCGTTCATCGCCAGCATTCCCCCTTTCCGGAGGTAGGGCGTAATGGAGAACGCGACCGTGGCCACGAAGGCGAACAGATAACTCCGGAGCGGGTGTCTCTCCCCGCCTTTTTCGCTGGTCAGAAGAGCGAGACCCACGACAACCAGCGCGATGCCCGCCCACACCGCCATTCCTGGCTGCTCGCCCAGGATGAACACCCCGGTGAGCGCGGCCCCGATGGGCGAAGCCGCAACGACCGCGTTCGTCCGGCTCACGCCCACGATCTTGTTGGAAAAATAGGCGAGGTAGCGGGCGGTGGCCTGACCGATGATTCCGACCGCCAGAAAAAAAAGCATCGCTCGGAAAAAGTTGCCCTCGAAGGAGTCCGTCGCCGGCATCAGAGCCAGAGCGACAATAGACATCCAGAAATTCACGCAGATCGTCACCGTCAGGGGAGAAGCCCGATCCACCAGCCGGCGGACGATGATCTGATTGCAGGCAAAGAAAAAGGCGCCGAGAAGGGCCCGAAACTCCGGCGGGCTCGAGGAAAGCCACTCCCCCATATCAGCGGCCGGAAAAAAGACGGGAGATAGAACCCGGAATTTGGCGCATCAAAAATTCAGGCAAGAGCCCGCCACCATTGATAAGAGAAATCGGGAAGCCCGATTATGTCACGCCAAGGGCCCCGCCCATAGCGCGGACCCGGCGTTTCGGCCAGAATGAGGCGTGCGACATTGTTCTCCTGGAAATGAAAACCTCAGACCATGCGGGAAATGCAAATGACCGATTATCTTTCGACGCCGGGCCGTATACTGTTTCCGGAATATCCGGCGCTCGGCGGGATGTACGAGCGCGAAGTTGACGGCCTCACCGATACGCACCTCGACGCCCGCTTGCCAGACAAAAGCTGGGGCGCGTGGTCCATCCGCGAGCAGGTCAGCCACACGGCCTTCGTTAACTATCGCTGGTTCCTCGACATCTGGGGCGAGACGCTGTTTGGAGACGATTTTCCCCGCGATCGCTCCCTCATCGATACGGGCGGGGCGGATCGCATGATGGACCCGGCCCGGTTCCACGAGCTACCGGATCTGCTGGCGGCGGCGAAAGACGGGTTCGACCTCGCCTGGGAGATTCTCGAAGGGGAAACGCTCGGCTCCTTGCGGGAAAAATCATTTTCCCGCCGGATACCGGTCGACGCGAGATGGGATTCGGGAGACACGCGGCGCGCCTGGGCAGAAAATTCCCTGAAAATTCACCCGGCCGGATATTGGCAGGACGAAAACGACCCCGACCTGTTCCACCAAGATCTGGAATACACCTTCCGCCATGTTCTCTGGGAGGCGTATGCCCATCTAAAAACCATCCAGGCGCACAAAAAGGCACTCGGTCTCCCGCTTCGGACCGAGATTCGGAAAGTCGGGTATCTGAAAATCCTGACCTGGGAGTAGGTTCAGAGGGTCCGGATGCTCTGCCCGGCCATCGGGCCCGGCGGCGGGGAGAAGTTCTCCATTCGGGAGAGCACCTCTTCCGGGCTTTCGCCAACGATAAACAAGTGTTCGTAGTTTTCGGGCATGAATCCTTCTTCCGCCGAATGTTTAAACAACGCGAGAAGCGGATCGTAATACCCGTCCTGATTGATCAGCCCGATCGGCTTGCGGATGATACCCAGATATACCCAGGAGATGACCTCTATCATCTCCTCCAGCGTTCCGACCCCGCCCGGCAGGACGATGAAGCCATCCGATAGTCTCTCCATTGCGGCTTTCCGGTCGTGCATGGTCTCGACCACCCTCAGCTCGGTCACCCCCTCGTGAGCGAGTTCGAGATCGACCATACCGCGGGGGATGACACCGATCACCTCCCCGCCTCCCGTCAGGGCCGCATCGGCCAGAACCCCCATCAGGCCCACGTGTCCGCCGCCATAGACCACGCCGATGTTCTGCTCGGCCAGAATTTTCCCCAGCCGCTCCGCCACCCGCCGGTAGGATGAATTTTTCCCCTCACGCGAGCCGGTGAAAACGCAGATCCGTTTCATTATCTTCCCGACCTCTCGTGAACAATCTTGCCTTCGATCTGATCCCCATCGGCGTGAAACCCGGGCCCTGCGGTGGCGAACTCCACAATTAGACCCTCTGATCCCTTAAAATACAACGACTTAAAGTAGGTCCGGTCCAGGACGCCCGAATGAGAGATTCCCATTCCCTCCAGCCGTTTCATCTGAGCGGCCAGGTCGCTCTCGTCTTCGACGCAAAAGGCGAGATGGTGCATCCCGCCGGCGCCAAGCCTGTTCTCGGGCAGATCCCGAATCTCAAAATACGTGACCACGGTACCCGGGCGCCCTTTCTCATCGCCGAAATAAAAATGCTTCTGCCCGGGGGCGTCGAAATTTACCGTGGTCTTGACGAGGTGAATGCCGACCACATCGGTCAGGAAGCGTGTCATCGCCACCACATCGCGCGTGACCAGCGTGACGTGGTGGATCCCCTGAAGACGGACGGAAGCGGTCACCCGGAACCCTCCCCCTATCACCGGACTAGACGGTGAAAAACGGCGTGATATGCTCATACAAAGATATCCCAACTGACAAATCCTACCGTCTTTTATCAGAATCTCCGATATGGCGGGCGGAAATTCGTGAACGAGGTTTGCCCCTATGACGGCACCGCTGGAAGGCGTGAAAGTACTCGATCTGACCCGCCTCATCGTGGGCGGGCTTTACGGCATGCTCCTCGCCGACGCGGGGGCCGAGGTGGTGAAGATTGAGGCACCGGGACGCGGGGACACCCTCCGGGCCTGGAAGCCCTCCTGGTGGAAGGTGTACGGGCGCGGCAAGAAATCGCTCACGCTGGACCTGACCCGGCCCGAAGGACAGGCGCTTCTGAAAAAACTGGCGGCGGAGGCGGATGTGCTCGCCGAGAACTTCTTCCCCGGCAAGCTGGAGTCCTGGGGTCTCTCCCCCGAGGCGCTCCATGCGGTGAATCCGCGGCTCGTCATTGTCCGCATCTCGGGCTGGGGCCAGGGCGGGCCCTACCGCGACCGGCCCGGCTTCGGAACGCTCGTCGAGGCGGCTTCCGGGTTCAGCGCGATCAACGGATTTCCCGACTCGCCCCCCTTGCTCCCGCCCATCCCGATAGCGGACATGACGGCGGGGCTCTATGGCGTCTCCTCGACGATGTTCGCGCTCTACCAGAGGGATGCGCTTGGGGGCGGCAGGGGGCAGATAGTGGACCTTGCCCTCTACGAGCCCCTCTTCACCATCATCGGCCCCCACGCGGCCGAGTTCGTCCTGAACGGGAAAAAATACACCCGCACCGGAAACCTCTCCGAAAATTCCGCTCCCCGGAACTGCTACCCGACGAAGGACAACCGCTGGATCGCCATTTCGGCCTCCACCCAGCCCATGTTCGAGCGCCTTGCCCGCTGCATCGGCCGTGAGGATTTGATCGCCGACCCGCGTTTTCAAAACAACGTCGAGCGCGTGGCCAACAACCCGGAACTGGACAGCATCATCGCGGAAGAAATTCGGGCGTGGCCCTGTGAAGAAAACATGCGCCGATTTGAGGAGGGAGGCGTCACCGCGATGCCGGTGTACGACATCGAGGACATTCTCGCCGATCCGCACTTTCAGGATCGCGATCTCGTCAGCCGGATTCCGGATCCCGATTTCGGGGAGGTCTCCATGCAGAGCCCCTCGCCGCGGATGTCCGGCACGCCCCTCGAAATCCGGTGGACAGGCCCTGCGCTGGGCGCACACACGGACGAAGTGCTCACATCATGGCTCGGCATGGATTCAGATCAGGCGGACGGCCTGCGGAAAAACGGCGTGATCTGACCCCCCCCTCACCCCACGGTGAACAACAGAACAGAGAGAACGGCAAAGCCCACTCCCATCCCTTTTCTTGGAGATAGACGCTCTTTCAGGAAGAGGATCGCCAGCAGGCCGGTGAGAACAAAACTCAGCTGGGCGATGGGGGCGACCACGACCGCGTCCCCGTAGGTGAAACCCACCGCGAGCGAGACATAGCTCGATGAGGTCAGCACCCCGCACACGAGCGGAATCCAGAGCGCCCCGCCGCGGCGGGGCAGAGGATCTCCCGTCAATAGGGAAAATGGCAGCGCCGAGCAAAAAACGCCGACGCTCTGCGCGGCCGTCATGGCCGCAGGCGCCGCACCCATGCGCAGGCCAATCTTGTAGAGAAGCCCGATAACACCGAACATGAACATCGCCGATACCGCCAGCGTGAGGGCGCGGCGATCGCCTCCACCCGAGAAAATGCCGCTTCCTCCGGCGATGACGGCGAAGGCCGCGAGCGTGAGGGCGGTCCCTTTGATGGGCGTGATCTCCTCGCCGATAATGGTTACCGTCAAAATGGCGGTGATGGCGAAGTTCAGGCGCACGATCGGAATCAGGGAAACAGCCTCCCCTCTTCGCATCGCGATCAGAATGAAAAGAAACGCGCCAAATGCGAGTAAACCGTTCAAAAACCCCAGCCACAGCCCCGGGGACCAGAGGAGCTCTCCCCGGAACCAGGCAAGGCCGAAAGCGGTCGGCATATAGGCGAAATTCTGGACGAGCATGAAAGGGCCGGACCGCAAATCGTAACGGTGGCCCCACTTGTAGAGAAAATCGCTCGTTCCCAGCAATCCCAGCGAGAAAAGGGCAAAAATAATCTCGGGCCGCATCCGCCCTTCCTCCCTGTGAGCACCAATTCCGCCAAGATACTTTTCTGGGAACCGGGGTGATGCTACGTTCCGTTCTTTACACGTGTCAACGAGGCAGCTCTCGGGAGGTCGCTCATGAGCCGTGAATTTCCGCTCCGGCCCATCGTCGGAGTCGGCGCCATCATATTCGAGGGAGGCAACGTCCTCCTGGCCCAGAGGGGAAAGCCGCCCAGCCCGGGAAACTGGAGTATCCCCGGCGGTGCGCTCAAGCTGGGCGAAACGCTGGAGGACGCCTGCAAACGCGAGGTTCTCGAGGAAACGGGCCTCAATGTCGAGCTAATATCCCGCCACACCGTCCTCGATCGGATTACGCGCGATCAATGGGACCGCGTGCAGTACCATTATGTCCTGGTCGATTACGTTTGCCGCCCGGCGGGGGGAACCCTGAAAGCGGGGAGCGACATTACCGACGTTAAATGGTGCCCCCTCGAGGAACTCCCCGAAATTGCGTCCATGACGCGCTGGACCGCCCAGGTCATACAGGAAGCTGCCGAAGAAATGCGCACTCGAAACATCGACATCTAAATCAGGATATTTTTGGGGCCGGATGTGAACAACGATATCGACAAGAACAGCAATCAAACACCCCAACACGCAGGAGGTGATCGCGTCACCGGGCTCTTTCTTCATCTGGTCAGCCGAGACCTCGGCGAGCCGTTCACCGCTTTTCGCGAAAAGTTCAGCGCCCTGACAGAGGAAGCGAACCCCTGGGCGCTCCGGGAAAATCTGGCGGAATTGTCCGAATCCGTCTATCGGCTGGACCGCGTCGTTCGGGATCTGGTTGACACGGCAGCCCTCGAAAGCGGAAGTGTTCAGTTGATCTCCGAGCCTGTTGACCTGGCTTCGATCCTGAGCTACCGAATCAGCAGACGGCTCCGCCGCATGCGCGGCTACCGGTTTCAGCCTGAAATACCGCCGCAGACCCCTCCGATACAAGGGGACAAAAAACGGCTCACTACCTTGATCGACGATCTTCTTGACGTCGTTATCCTGCTCTCCCCGGAGGGAGGAACGATTCTCGTCCATCTGTCACTGGAAGAAAACGAGGTCCGGATTTCAGCGCAAAATCGATCGGCCAACATTCCGGCCGGTCTTTCCGACTCTTTTCTGGAGTGGCTCCGCGAAAATCTTCAGGAGAGCGACGACCTCGAAGGCGTCGGCATCGGGCTTTACCGCTCCTATCTGACCGCGCAACTGCTGGGAGGCCGAATGGAGCTGGGGGCGCTACCTAGAGGCGGCGCTTCGATCACCGTATGTTTTCCCTGCGCCAAATAGGAATCCTGCCAAAATGAACGACTGCCAACGCGTTCCCGCCGACGCGCTCACTGATTTCACCACCGCCGCCATACGCTCCCTCGGGGCACAGGAAGATCGCGCCAGAACAACCGCCGAGGCGCTCGTGGCGGCTGATCTGCGGGGCATCTCCAGCCACGGCGTGGCGGGGGGCACCGGTCTTACGGAGCTTGTGGCGAGAAGCCGGGCGGGCGCCATCAACCTGGAGGCCGTCCCCGAAGTCCACCGGAAACCGAACTGGGCAGCCGGCGCCATGGACGCCAAGGGCGGCCTTGGACCCGCCGCCGCGATGGAAGCCGCCCATCTGGCGGGAGACCTGGCCGATCAATACGGCGTGGGCCGGGTACATGTGTACGACTCCAACCACTTCGGCGCGGCCTGTGTTTATGTGGAATCCCTCATGGAGCGGGGGTTTGCGGCGCGCGCCACATGTACTTCCGGCTCATGGATGATGCCCTACGGCGGAAGCAAGGTGCGCCTGGGCACCAACCCCATCGCCTGGGGGATTCCCTGCGGAGACGACGCCATCGTCATCGACATGGCCACCACGCAACGCGCGGTGAGCCCGGCAATCCGGGCCACCAGGGCGGGCGATCCGATTCCACCCGATTATTTCAAGGACAAGGACGGCATTCTCCTGGAGGGCGTCGTTCCATATGAAAGGCTGATCGGGGGCTCTGTGCTGCCGCTGGGAGGGGAGCAGTTCGGATACAAGGGCTCCGGGCTGAACATTCTCGTTGAGCTGGACAATGTGATCGGAGGAGGGTCGACCGAACAGATCCGAAACATGCGCGAGACGCCGATGAGCCGCGTGTCACAGACGATTGAGGCCTGGCGAATCGATTTTCTCTTTCCGGAGGATGAGGCACGCTGCCGCCTCATCGAAACCGTCAACGACATCCGGAGTCACGGCGGCCCCGAGATGCTGCTTCCCGGCGAGCGCGAGGCGCGGAAAAAAGCCGACGCCGAAAAACGGGGGATTCCCTATGAAGCATCGCAATGGGAGACGCTCCACCGTCTCTCAATAGAAACTGGCGTCCCGGCTCCGGACCCGGCATAAAATTAAATCTCCAATCCGTATCACTCTGCTTTTTCGGTATGAGAGGGAATCTCTTCCGGAATGCGCTCGCATCGGACATTTTCGATTTGGCGGTCCGTGGCTTGGGTAACAATAAATGCCCACCCGTCCACTTCTACTTTCTCATTCTCTTTTGGAATTCGCTCGAAAACTTCCAGTAGGTAGCCCCCCAGCGTCTCATAATCGCCGTCCGGAATCGGGATTGACAGATCTTCCCGAACCGCTTCGACCTCCATGCGGGCATCCACCATATATTTTCCGTTACCCAGTTTCTGAAAATACCGGACATCCTCCAAATCGTACTCATCGCTGATCTCACCGACTATTTCTTCTATGAGGTCCTCCATAGTCGCCACGCCCACGCACCCGCCATATTCGTCCACCACCACGGCGAGCTTTAGTTTCGTCTGTTGCAGTTCCTCCAGAAGATCGCCCGCCGGCTTTGATTCGGGCACGAAATATGGCGGATGCAGCAACTCCGGAACGTCCTTCAAATTGCCCCTCGCTTTCTCGCCGAGGGCCATGATGTCTCGCGCACTGACTACACCGACGATGTGATGGATCTCCTTGCGATAGACGAGA
>CAMYJL010000066.1 GCA_947258645.1 uncultured Nitrospinota bacterium | reverse complement strand
TGATAATTTTTGTCAATAAAATAAATGAGAGGGTTTTTTTCGAATTCTCCCTCTTTCGAATTGTGGAGCGCACCTCCCCGCATTTCCATGAAGCGGTTTTTCCCCGCCGGTGTTTTAATATTACGTGCGGGTTCGCTCTTCGGGGCGTGAAGCCGGGGGGGGTGGTTTGCCCGGAGCGGGAGGGGATGCGGGAAATTCCGGGAGATCACGGCTTTTTCCGGGGCGGGGGAGCTGTTTTGATCTTTCCGGAAGGTGGCTAGGCGATGGTTCCGCCGCAGGATGAGCCCGCGCCGGCGGTGCAGCCGAAGCAGTGATCGCCGACCCGGATGGCCCGGCCGAGCAGGTCTTCCGGGCTTGTGTCCCACAGCTTGAGGGGGCGGCCGTTGCCGATGGCCATGTCGAGCATCTGGTTGAAGTCGCAGTCGTAGAGCGTTCCCTCCCACCCGACGCTGATGAGGTTCCGGCACATGAGGCCGGGGAGGGTATCGGGATTGTAGGCGCTGCGGAGGAGGTCCATGTAGCTCTCCCGCTGTCCGCTGACCTTGAGGTAGCTGGAGAAGCGGGTGATGGGCATGTTGGTGATGGTGAAGAGCTCGTGGAAGCGGACGCCGAACCGCTCGCCGAGCTCCCGGCGGTAGTCTTCCTCAAGCGCTTGCTGGGGCGGGGGAAGATGCGCCCCGACCGGGTTGTAGACAAGTTTGAGGAGGAGATCGCCCGGCGGGCCGAAGCCGGCTTCGTTCAGAAGTTTGAGCGCGCGGATGCTCTTTTCGTAAACCCCGACACCGCGTTGGGTGTCGACGTTTTCCTCGAGATAGCAGGGGAGCGAGCAGATAATCTCGACGCGCTGGTCGCGGTAGAAATCGACGAGCCATTCCATTCCGGGCTCGAAGATGACGGTCAGGTTGCAGCGGACCATGACGTGGCGCCCGAGGGCGCGGGTCTTTTCGACGATGCGGCGGAAGCCGGGGTTGAGTTCGGGAGCGCCTCCGGTGATATCCACGGCAGGGATGTCGCTGGCGGCCAGCCATTCGAGGATGCGATCGGCGGTCTCGCCGGTCATGATTTCCTTGCGATGCGGGCCGGCGCCGACATGGCAGTGTTCGCAGGTCTGGTTGCAGAGCTTGCCGACGTTGATCTGAAGCGTGGTCAGGCTTTTCCGATCAAGGGAGGAGGTGTCCCCGCACACCCTTTGGGCGAAGCCGCCCGCCGGCGTTTCGTCTTCGATCAGTGGGAGGGACTGTTCACTGGACATGGTAACGATAACCCTTTGGGGCCGTTGGTTATTCCGAATCGGGAATCGCTGGAGTCGATAGTGACGGAAAAAGCCCGCCCCAAAGGGCGGGCCCATCGTCGTCGGCTATCAGCTGGAACGGATGAGCTTCCGGCGAAGCGCCTTGGCGCGGGTTCGAACGCGCTTGAGCTTGACCGGATCCTTGTCCTCGAGGGCGCCGTCGCGCTCCCGCTTGAGGCTTTTGATTTTCTGCTTCAGGCCCTGGCGGTCGATCTGAGAGGCCTTCCGGGCTTCCTGAAGGGGGATGTTGTTGATCTCCTTGAGCGCCCGGACGAGTTGGGCCTTGTCCATGCCGTGAACGCCGGTGATCTTGCCGCCGTACTGGAACGCCGCTTCTTTTAGCTTGGGGACGTTCATCTTTTCGATTTCGCGGGCGGTCAGTTTCGGGCCTTCCGCCTCTTCGGCGGCGGGGGCTTCCG
The DNA here is from genome assembly GCA_947258645.1 of uncultured Nitrospinota bacterium. Lineage (GTDB taxonomy): Bacteria > UBA8248 > UBA8248 > UBA8248 > UBA8248 > CAMYJL01. The sequence goes on along the minus strand of CAMYJL010000066.1, from coordinate 10,316 downwards.
CTTTTTCGGGTTCCGCCTGGCTTTCCTCCGCAGAAGCTTTCGCTTCTTCCGCGTCCTCTGCCGGGGCTTCCGCTTTTTCTTCTTCGGCCATGCTCTTCTCCCAATGGATCAAACAAATGAGACAGATTTTCGGTGAGAAAAATTGGCGCCCACCGACTGACCGGCTGGCGCGCCAGACAAAGCTACCAAAAAGGGCGAGCCGGGATCAATGGCCCAAAGAGGACATCCCGGTCCGAGGGACAAAAAAAGAGCCTCCCCCGGAGGAAGGCTCTTTTTGAAACTCAGACGATTTTTTTAGATGTATTCGCCCCGGTGAAACTTCGCCGACTCGCTGGTGAGCACGCCGGCCATTTCCTCGAGGAGGCTTCGCCCGGCATCTCCCTTCGGGAGGCTGGCGATTTCGCTCATGAGCTGATCCCGGCGGGTTTCCAGGCCCTGCATCATGGGAGCGATGTCTTTCAGCGATGCAGCGGGGTTTTTCAGCTCTGAGTGCAGTGATTCGAGAAGCTTGAGCACTTCATCGCTGGCCCGGTGGACGGTTTCCTGAACGGAGACGGCTGGTTCGACCGGGCCGATGTAGGCCGGTGGAATGGACGGTATGTTTCCGGCCGAGGAAGCGCCGCCCGCGGGACCGGCGCCCGCAGCGCCCGCGGTTTTATCCAGAACGTCCGAAAAGGACGGACCCTTGTTTCCGTTACTTTTCTGGCTTTTCTCTGAACGGCCGGGGTCTACTCCGCCGGGGCCGCCAACCGAATGAATGTCTGTCATTGTCTGGGCCTCCTGCCCGCTCTGATGAATACCTTCCCGAATTTTACCTGTCGTATCTTCCCGCCGCCAAGAAATTCTTTCAGGCGTGGGAATCTTCCTGCCCGAGATAGAGCAATTCGCGTGCCGAACGGCGGTAAAATATTATGGTATTGATAAATAATGACTTATGGAGTATAACGCCCGGGAGGACATGGTCGATTCTTCCAATAATGGAAGTGGGGGAGAAAATAATTCCCCCCCCGGCGGGAAGTTTCTTCTAATTATGGTTGCCGACGCCGCTCTTTTGTTAGATAAAAAGTACACATGTTCACAATTCATTTCCTTGCAATGGGATGGAGCGTTCCCCGATGGGCGAAAAGCTGCTGGAAGTCAAAAATCTCGTAAAGCACTTTCCTGTTCGGGGAGGCGTATTCTCCCGGGTGCATTCCTATGTTCGTGCCGTGGATGGCATCAGCTTCGATCTCGAGCCGAGGGAAACGCTCGGTGTCGTCGGGGAGAGCGGATGCGGCAAATCGACGGCGGGGCGGGCCATCCTCCGGCTCATTGAGCCCACTTCCGGGGAAGTGATCTTTGAAGGAACGGATATCGTGGGGCTCGACCGCGAATCGATGCGCAAGCTTCGGCGGGAGATGCAAATTATTTTTCAGGACCCCTACGCTTCCCTGAATCCCCGCATGACGGTCGGAAGTATCGTGGGCGAGCCCTTGACCATCCATAAAATCGCCAGGGGAAAGGATCGCGATGAGCAGGTCGCGGCCATTCTTGAGCGGGTCGGGCTCAGGCCCGAACATATGCGCCGCTACCCACACGAGTTTTCGGGCGGACAGCGGCAACGCATCGGTATCGCCCGGGCGCTCGCGCTCAATCCCAAGCTGATTATCGCGGACGAGCCGGTCAGCGCCCTGGACGTTTCCATTCAGGCCCAGGTGATCAACCTTCTGGAAGATCTCCAGAAAGAATTTGGAATCGCTTACGTCATCATTTCTCACGATCTTTCGGTTGTCCAGCATATTTGCGATCGCATCGCGGTGATGTACCTCGGTGAGATTGTCGAGATTGCAGGGGCTGATGAAGTGGTCATGTCGCCGCGCCATCCTTATTCGGAGGCCCTGCTTTCGGCGTGTCCCATTCCCGATCCGCAGGCAACGAAGGACAAGAAACGAATTATTCTTCACGGTGACGTTCCGAGTCCCGTTAATCCTCCTCCGGGTTGCCGCTTCCACACGCGTTGTCCCTACAAAGAGGAAAAATGCGCGATTGAGCAGCCTCCCCTCCGTGAATTGACCTCCGGCCATTTCACGGCATGCCACTTTGCCGAACAGATTTTCAGCAGTTCCTCATCCACCGTTTGATCGCGTCCTATCTGATTGCTTTTTTTAGCTATTGGCTTAAAAGTCCCTATTGCCGCCCTTCGTCCAAGCGGGTAGAGTGCGTAGAGTTCTTCGCCCTGGGGATGTTCAAGCGGGAGTTTCGGCCGTAGTGATGGATTCCGTCGATCGCCGTGCCTTGCGTCGGCGTCTTTTGATATTTGCCCTTATTGCGGCTCTGGTGTCGGTGGCCACGTTTTTCGGGCTTCGCCAGGTCATGCGTACGGCCCACTTTGCGCAGCTTGGCGATCGAGAATTGCGCCTCACGCAGGTATTCCAGACCAGAATGACGGCCCGTATCCGGGCTGTTCTCGCCCGAATTCGCGGCGCGGAGCTCCTGATTGGCTCCTCGCCTCCCAGTGCTGCTACCGCTAAAAAGGCCCTGGTTTTTGCCATGGATCGAAGAAACGAGGGAGAGGTGCACTCGGCCGCGGTTGTCCTTGACGAGCGGGCGCGGGTGCTGGCCTCCCGGCGCAGAGTAGGGATTCCGCCCCCCAATTCCGCCGAAAAAAATGTCTGGAGCAGGGCGGTCGCCTCTTTGCGGGCCAGGATCAGAGGCGGGAGCAGACGCGCTGTACGGAGTGCATTCCATCTTGAGGCGGGGACCATCAAAGGCGTCCCGGTTTTATTCCTCGCCGCTCCGTCTCCTTCCACCAAGGGATATTGGGGGATCATTTTCCCCGCTGAGAATTTGCTCGCTCTAAAGCGCGGCGAGCTTGGGCTCAATGACAGCTTGTTTTTACTCTCCGAGCCCGAGCAGATGGTTTTGTACGCCCGGCAGGGAGACAGGTTTTTACGCGATGCCATCGGCCGACCGTTTGAAGTGAGCCTCGGCCCCGCGTTGAATATCATGGCGTGCTGTGAATCCACGGCTTTCAACACCCTCCATGATTCACAGCGATGGATGTCGCAAGTGAATCTCTCGGGTGGGACCAGAAGTTTGGGCGTTGTCCGGGTGGCGGATAATACCTCCGAAGTCGCGATTCAGGCTCGGACCGAGGTGTTGATCAGCGGCGGTTTATTTTTCGGGTGGGCGGTAATTGTGACGGCATTCAGCGTTCTGGGCCGCGGAAGAGCCAGCCGGGGAAGCGGGATCGAAGCGCCGGCGGTTGATTTCGATACGGTGATGTCCAGTTCGCTTCCCTCGGACACTCCCTTTGAGGGATTGTCCAGAATCAGCGAGTTCGTCGCGCGCGGGGATCATTTCCGGGAGGTTATTGAATTCGGGACCCGGGAGGCCGCGCGGTTTGTCCGGGCGGATCGTTTTTATGCCGCCCTGTATGACGACGAGCTGGACCAGCTTTTTGAGATTTGCTGCTCGAACGTGGGGGAGAGTTACCGGGCGGCCATCGCGATAGGCTCGGGTGAACTGCCGGAACATATCGCGGTGAAGGAAAGGGATTTTGTCGAAGTGCCTTCCATGGCGGAGTGGGAAGGGGCTCCGGATTCGCTGAAAAATGAAGGCGTCGGAGCCGTCGCCGTATTTCCCTTGCGGGTCGGAGAGAAAATCGTCGGTTTGATGTCGTTTTATTTCAATGAACCCCGGGAACTTCAGGCGGAAGAAGCTGAAATATGCGGTTTCTTTGCGTTGCAGGGCGCCTCGGCTGTCGCCCGGGCGCTTTCGGTTGCCGAGCTTCCACCTGAGAATTGATCTGATTCTTTTGCCCTGACAATTTTTAAGGAAGCGTTTTGCGGAGCGAAAAACTTCCCGTTGCCGCGCTGCTTGCGGCCGCGTTCATCTGGGGCTCGACTTTCGCACTGGTGAAGACCGCCCTCGCCGACGCCGATCCGCTGGCTTTTCTGGGCTTGAGATTCACCGCCGCCTTCGCGTCGACGGCCATCGCCGTTTTCTTCATTCCTCGGCGGTTCGCAATCCGGGGGCTGGGCGTTAGAGAGCTGGCAATGGGCGGAATCACGGGCGCTGCGCTCTACGGCGGGTTTTTCTTTCAGACTCAGGGCTTGAGATTCACGACGGCGGCGAATTCGGCTTTTATCACCGGCCTGTGCGTCATCATGGTACCGTTTCTGATTTGGGTAAGCGGGAAAACCCCCAGGCGGACACATGTCGCCGGGGCTTTCATCTCTCTTCTGGGGCTGTACTGGCTCACGGGGGCCGATCTGGCCTTGACGGGCCGGGGGGATTTACTCACTCTTTTGTGCGCGTTGATGTTTGCCCTGCACATCATTTGTCTGGGCGTATTTGGAAAGCGAGTTGATTCATTCAAGCTTTTTGCAGTTCAATTACTCTTCGCGACGGTGTTGGCCGTGGCGGTTGGTTTCGGATGGGGCGGTCCGGTTCGATGGAGCGCGAACCTGATTGTTGCTCTCGCCGTGACGGGTGTTTTGGCGACGTCGGTCGCTTTTTTCTTTCAAACGTGGGCGCAGCGCCGAATGGCCCCTTCGCGTGCGTCCATCTGGATACTGACCGAGCCTCTTTTCGCGCTGGGGTTCGGGCTGTTGCTTTTAGGCGAGATTCCGCCGCCGATCGGGTTGTTGGGCGCGGCCTTCGTTCTTTTGGGCGTTGCCGTTGCGGAGTCGGGCGGTAGAATTGCGCTGATGGCCCGCTGGCTCGGCCGTTTCGCCGGCGATTGATTCAAGAGACAACGCCCGTATTTTCCCGTTCCGGATGCGTTACCGGAGCAATGGAGAGGTGGGATGTTAAAGCCTGAAGATTTTAAGGAACTGTACCGGGATTTCGAGAGCGCTCCCGCTACGTTCGATTGCGGAAAAAAATGCTCTCCCTTCAACGACGGAGAGCCGTTCTGCTGCGATACCGGGTGGGTCGTGCCCATCGCCTACAAGGCGGAGTGGCAATACCTCCAGAAACGGACGAATCTCTGGCACGAGTTCCGGCCGCGCAACAGCGACGAGTTCGATTTAATGGACGAAATCGATGAAGATGAGAATGATTTCATCGAATGCCGCGGGGTGAAGTATTGCGAGCGGGATAATCGATCCGTCTCCTGCCGGACATTTCCCTATGAGCCCTACTTCGACACCAAGGGCAACCTGCTCGGCCTGATATACAACCGGGTGATGGAAGACAAGTGCTACCTGGTGGACCGCCACCAGGTGGTGACGAAGAAATTTATTCACGAAATGCTGAATTTCTTCGAGAAGCTGTTCAAGCTGCTCCCCAGCGAGCGGGAACTGTATATGGGGGAGAGCCGGACGTACCGGAATAAAATGAGCCGGCGGAAAAAACCGGTTGTCGTCCTCACCCTGGACGGCCCGTTCGAGGCAGCTTACCGGGGCGGGAAGCTCATCCGTCCGTGGACGAAGCCGGACCCCTCGGAGAGGAGTTATCATCCGAAGGTGTAGCACGGCGCCGTTCATCAGGCGGCGGCGTGGTGGTTGGGCGATTTGATCCGGAATCGGGAGTTAATTTGTCATGGCTGACCTCATCACGCTCGATGAAATCGAAGCGGCCCGGCGCGGGCTGCCGCCGGATATCCGGTGGACGCCCCTTGTTCCGTTTTCGCTGGACTCGGCCGAGGTGGGCTCGGAGCGCCTCTATCTCAAGCTTGAAAATCTTCAGGTGACCGGCGCATACAAGCCCCGGGCGGCGTTTCATATTCTGGGCTCCCTGACCCCTGAGGAGCGGCGGCGGGGGGTGGTGATGAGTTCTTCGGGAAACTTCGCCCAGGCCTTCGCATACGCGGGAAAGCGGCTGAATATCCCCGTCGTCGTCGTGATGATGGAGAATATGAGCCCGTACAAAATCGAGGCCATCCGGGGCTACGGGACGGAGATTGTTTTCTGCGAGAACAACTACCTCGCCCGGAAGCCGATGATGGAAAAAGTGGCCAGCGAGCGGGGGCTGCTCGTCATGGACACGTCCGAGGACCGGCGGGTCGCCACCGGCCACGCGGGAATCGGGATGGAGATACTCGACGACATGCCGGATGTGGAGACGGTCATTGTCCCCGTGAGCTCGGGCGGCCTGATCGCGGGCGTGGCGAGCGCGATCAAACTCCGCAATCCGAAGGTGCGCGTCGTGGGCGTCAACCCGGCAGGCGGGGCGGCCGCCTATGAGTCGCTTCAGGCCGGAGAGCCGGTCGTGCTCGACCACTGGGAGAGCATGGCGGACGGTCTTTCCGCCACCCGTCCCGGAAATTTCCCGTTCGCGCACATTCAGGAGCGGGTGGACGATGTCGTTCTCGTCAGCGAAGAAGAGATCGCCGATGCGTTCCGCATCCTTTTTTCACGCGCGAAAATTCTGGCGGAACCCGCGGGCGCCGTTACCATGGCGGCTTGGATGACCGGGAAGGCGGGGGAAACCGGAAAGACGGTGGCGGTGGTCAGCGGCGGGAATGTGACGGCCGAAACGGTCTCGACGCTCCTCGCGGGCGAGTTGCCCGTTCCAATTCGCCAATAACCTCGGCTGGTAACGCTTCCTGAAAAATTTACTCTGCCAGCGCCGGGCAGGCTTCCTCCGCCATGTCGGCGATTCGCCGCCCGATCATGAGCGAGGCCGTCGCGCCGGGCGAGGGCGCGTTGCAGACGTGAATCGCTCCCTCCGTGTGGATGATGGCGAAATCATCGACCAGCTTGCCGTCGGGATCGACCGCCTGGGCGCGCACGCCTGCCCCGCCCGGAACCAGGTCTTTTTCCTCGACCTCTGGCATGAGCTTTTGAAGAGCTCTGGTGAAGGCGGCCTTGCTGAACGAGCGGTACATCTCGCCCACGCCGACTTTCCAGTACTTGCGCGAAAGACTCCAGAATCCGGGATAGGAGAAGGTGTCGAAGATATCCCGCGGGTCGGCCTGGGATTTCGTGTATCCCTCCCGCATGAAGGCCAGAACAGCGTTGGGGCCCGCCTCCACGGAGCCGTCGACCCTTCGGGTGAAGTGGACGCCGAGAAACGGGAAGGCCGGGTCGGGCACGGGATAGATGAGGGAGCGGACGAGGGAGCGCTTCTCGGGCACCATTTCGTAGTACTCGCCCCGGAAAGGGATGATTCGCAGCGGAATCCGGCCCCCCGCGAGGCGGGCGACGCGGTCGGCATGGAGCCCGGCACAGTTGATCAGAAAGCGCCCCGGGAAGTCTCCCTTTGTGGTCTCGACGACGACGCCATCGCCGGTTTTTCGAATCCCCGTGACCTCGGCGCCCAGGCGGATCTCCCCCCCGCCTTCGCGGACGATGCGCGCGTAGGTCCGGACGACGGCCGGGTAGTCGATGATCCCGGTCGAGGGCACCCGAAGGGCCTTTACGCCGCTTGCGTGCGGCTCGATGTCCCTGAGCTGATCGGGACCGATCATTTTCAGCCCCTGAATGCCGTTGGCGGTCCCCCGGTTGTGGAGCTCTTCCAGACGTGGGATTTCATCGTCGCTGGTGGCCACGACCACTTTTCCGCAGATTTCATAATCGATGCCGTGCTCTTCGGCGAAGGCTACCATCGAGGCGGCGCCTTCGAGGCAGGTCTTGGCCTTGAGGGAGCCGGGCCGGTAGTAGAGCCCGGCGTGGATGACCCCGCTGTTGTGGCCGGATTGATGGAGCCCCGGTTTTTCTTCTTTTTCGAGGATGAGGATGCGCCTGCCGGGATGACGCCGGGACATCTCCATCGCCGTGGCGAGCCCGATGATGCCGGCCCCGATCACAACGGCGTCCCAAGGCTTGGGTGACATGAGCCGGGAAACCTCCTTCGTGCAGAGAAAATGATTGCTTCATGGAAAAGTGAGAATTTTCCGCAGTATCCCTCACCCCTCCGGATATCGCAAAGTTGCCGATTCTGCGGGCGTTGACGGCCTTGGCCCGGCTTCAGTATGGTTAGATTTATCCATGAATCTGGGCGATTTGAAGGCGATGAGTTCCACCCGGATTCGAGACCGATTGATGTCCCGCCAGGAGATGGATACCCGTATTCCTGCGGTGGGATGGTTATTTATCGTTACCGTGAAAATATCCTATCCAGAGAAGGGGAGTGAATCATGAGATATGGAATGAAGTGGGTATTGGCGCTTGTGGCCGCGATCGGCATGGCTTTCGCCGCCAGTCCCGCGGCCGCCCAGAAGTTCCTGGTCGTCGGCGGCGGCTCGACGACGGGCGTTTACTACCAGGTTGCCCTGAACGTCTGCAAACTGGTCAATCAGAACCTCAAGAGCAAGGGGTACAACTGCATCGGCCGTCCCGCTCTGGGCTCGGTATTCAACATCAACGCGATCAAGCGGGGCCTCCTCAACTTCGGCGTGGCCCAGTCCGACCGGAACTGGCAGGCCTACAATGGCAAAGCCGACTGGGAGGGGAAAGCCTACAAAGGTCTCCGGAGCGTATTCAGCGCGCACGCCGAGACCGTCATGCTGGCGACCCGCGCCGATACCGGAATCCGGAAGGTGGCCGATCTTCGCGGCAAGCGGGTGAACATCGGCAATCCCGGTTCCGGGCAGCGCGGAAACGCGTCGGATGTCCTTAAAATTTACGGGATCAATCTCAATGACGACATCAAGGCCGAAGGGCTTCAGCAGGGCGAAGCGAGCCGGGCGCTGGTGGACAAGAAAATCGACGCGTTTTTCTACACCGTGGGGAACCCGTGGGGTGGCGGGCTCGAAATCGCCAACAGCACGGCGCTCCGCATGGTTCCCATCAACTCGGCCGGAATTAAGAAGCTCGTCTCCGGGAACCCGTATTACGTCATGACCGCCATTCCCGGCGGAATCTACAAGGGAGTCGGCAAGGACGTTCCGACGTATGCCGTGAAGGCGACCTTCGTCACGAGCGCCAAGCAGGACAAGCAGACAGTGTACGACGTGGTGAAGACGGTCTTCGACAACCTTGGGAAGCTCCAGGCCTCTCACGCCGCGTTTAAATACCTGAAGCCGAAAGAAATGCTGGGAGGGCTTTCGGCCCCGCTCCATGAGGGCGCTCTCCGCTATTACAAGGAAAAGGGCCTGAAGTAGATTTCCGGGCCGAAACGATAGGGTTGATACGGCGCGCCAGCGGGAAATTTCGAACCTGCTGGCGCGCCGCGTTTCCGGGCCTGAGGTTTTATCCCATGGGGTTTGTCTGATGAGGGGATCATTTCATGGCAAGTGAGGGCGTGCCCGCGGACGCCCAGGTTTCCCCGGACTCGATTGTGGAAGCCGAGCGCATCGCCGAGGAGGCGGAGTCGGGCGGCCGCCATCCCCAGAACGTCACGACCTGGCTGATATCCTTCCTCGCGCTCTGCTGGTCCTTGTTCCAGCTCTATATCGCCTACCAGCCGATTAATTCCATGTTTGCCAGAAGTATCCACCTGACCTTCGCCATTACGATGGTTTATCTGTCTTTCCCCGGCAGAAAAAGTCCGGACGGGCCGAAGTGGCTGAGCGCGGTTTCCCTCCAGATATTTCCGGCGTTCCTGCGGCCGGTGCGGTCCAGCAAGGTGGCGATTCCCTGGTACGACTACCTGTTTGCCGTGGCGGCGGGCGGGAGCGCTTTTTACATGTTCTGGGATTATGAGGGGATCATCCAGCGGTCGGGTCTTCCCATCATGCGGGATGTATTCATCGGCGCCGTTCTCGTCGTGCTGCTTCTGGAAGCGGCCCGGCGGGCGCTGGGGCCCGCCCTTCCGACTCTGGCCACTCTCTTTCTGGCGTATTGTTTCATCGGGCCCTGGATGCCTCCCTTCCTGGCCCACCCGGGCATCCCGCTGGAATTTGTCGTGGACCACATGTACTTGAGCGACAGCGGTATCTGGGGCGTTCCCATCGGGGTATCGACCAGCTTTGTCTTCCTGTTCGTATTATTCGGTTCCCTGCTGGATAAAGCCGGGGCCGCGAATTATTTCGTGCAGGTGGCCTTCGCGGCGCTCGGCCAGTTCCGGGGCGGTCCGGCGAAAGCCGCGGTCGTGGCTTCCGGCATGACCGGGCTGGTTTCGGGTTCTTCCATCGCCAATGTCGCGACGACCGGGACCTTCACCATCCCGCTCATGAAAAAAGTGGGGCTTCCTGATTACAAGGCCGGGGCGGTTGAGGTCGCGGCCAGCACCAACGGCCAGCTCATGCCTCCCGTCATGGGGGCGGCCGCCTTCATCATGGCGGAGTTTCTGGGCCTGGCGTATCTGGATGTCGTCCGGGCGGCGGTGATCCCCGCGTTTCTGTCATATATCGCGCTCTTTTACGTAGTCCATCTGGAGTCGATGAAGCTGGACCTGCGCCCGCTCACCAAATCGGAACTCCCCCCCTTCTGGAAAACCTTCCTCGG
>CAMYJL010000065.1 GCA_947258645.1 uncultured Nitrospinota bacterium | reverse complement strand
TGTGATTTCGAAGCCCAAGCCCTTGGCCTGGGAGCGGACCCAGTCGGGGAGCTCCCTGTCGGCGGGGGGCTCCATCCGGAGCGATTCGCCGGCCTCCCCGATTTTCTTGAAAAATGTGCGGCGAAGGTCCGCCTTCTCGGCGAGGACAACAACAACGCTCGCCGGAGCCGGATCTTCCAGAAGGGGCATGAGCAGGGAGGCCTCCGTTTCGTTCACCTGGCTGAACCCGTGAACCTCGACCAGACGGCGGGACGCCATAAAGGGAAGCGTCTGAGCCGCCGAGACAATGTCAGGCGGCTGGCTTCTTCCCCAATCGAAGGTGTCGTGGTTGAAATCGGCCGACTCGGGATCGAGAACGGCGTTCCGGATTTCACGGAGAACCTCGTCGCGGAGAAACGATTCCGGTCCGTGAAGGAGGTAGACCGGGGCGGCCTTTCCTTTTCGAAGGCGGGAGAGCGCCTCGGAGGTGGCAGACCCGGCGCTCTGACGGCGAGGTCGCCGAGCCACGGTCAGAATCCCTCCAGGATGACGCTGACCAATTCTTCCGAGAACGAATTCGCTACTGCGACGTTGGTCGAGTCCCGGCTCGAGGCGCTTGTCGTGATCGAAGTGGAGACCTCGAATTCCGAGTCGTTTTCGATCTCCTGCTTCATGAGAACTTTTCCGTCTCTCGAATCGAGCAGACGGATGAAAATTTTTACCAGCGCGCGGTAGCGCTGCACCTGATCGCTCTCTCTGAAACCGATGGGGTCGAGGCGGTACTCGCGGACGACAGCCTCGAGGACAACATCGGCTCCGCCCCCGTCGACGACTCGCAAGCGCCCGTCCTCGATAAAGCGCTGGCGCACGCGCTGCGAGATCAGTAAGCCCAACCCGGGCTCTGCGGTCCGATCTTCGAAGATGGGAATGGCGATGGTCTCGGCGCCTCCCAGATATTTGGGGCGCTGCGTGCCCTCCAGCGCGTAGCCGCAGCCGAATGCCAAGAGCAGGGTCACGGCCATCCCCGCTCGAAGGATCGGCCGAAAGCGGCGCTGAAAATCTCTCAAGCTCTCTCTCATACGATGACCTCAAGGGAAACTTCCCGTCCCTTCACACGCCGGAAGACGACCCGCTCGGACGCGGCCACCAGCTCCTCGTAACGCCCGGAATCCGGCTCGCAAAAAATAAGGTCCACATCGTAGGGACAACCGGCCACCCCGCGCAATGCCCCGCCCACTGTTTCGGCGGCGAGACTCCCGAATTCCCCTCCGAAACCTTCCGAGGGAACATACGCTGCCATGCTGCGGGCGGAAAGCTTCGCCGCTCTTTGAACCACCTCCTCGATACGGACAGACATTTCATGAGGGGATAATATTCTCAACGGGCCCATCCCGGCGAAGAGCACAAATTCGGACGCGACGCGGCCCCGCGAGGCCAAAAGGGCCTGCGACTCCCACGCGCCGGTCAGGTGTCCCCCGTTGATGAGACGGGCCGCCTCGCCATCAAGGCGCTCGTCTATCCGCCCGGCCGGGCCGGAAAGCACGAGGGAATCCTCGGCAAACACCATGATCGCGACGTAACAAGAAACGACTTCGATTGAACGGGGGTCGAGCCTGAGACGAATCACGCTAGGCCGGGGTCTTGTCCCGAAGCAGGCGATCCAGAATTCCGTTGATGAATGAAGGGGACTCATCCGGCCCGAATCGCTTGGCCAGCTCCACCGCTTCATGGATTGCCACCTGGGGAGGGGTGTCGGACATGAAAAGAATTTCGCACGCCCCGAGTCGAAGAAGGCAGCGCGAAACGGCATCCATCCGGCCGAGCGACCAGCGCTGACTCGCTCCGGATACGAGCGTATCGATATGTTCACGGTTTTCGAGAACTTTCTTGACCAATCGCTCGGCAAACGGTTTGATGTCCGCTTTGTGTTCATGGAGCTGCCAGAAATATTCCATCTCGGGCGTCTCGTCACCTTTCACCAGCTCGAGATGATACAAAAGCTGGAAAGCCAGCTCACGCGACCCGCGGCGCCCCTGCATTAAAACGCTCCTTCCCGGCCACCCGTCCGCCAATCGATCATTTGGACGACCGGCGTTTCCTGCTCATTCCCTTCGCCAGCGTCGCCATCTCCACCGCGGCCAAGGCGCCATCATAACCCTTGTTGCCCGCTTTTGTACCCGACCTCTCGATCGCCTGCTCGATCGTGTCGGTCGTGACGACCGCGAAGATCGCCGGGACGCCCGTCTGTATCGAAACCTGAGAGACACCCTTGGCGACCTCCGAGCAGACTAGATCGTAATGCGACGTCGCGCCCCGGATGACGCAGCCCAGGCACACGATCGCATCGTATCGCCCGCTCTCCGCCATACGCTTGGCCGTAAAGGGCAACTCGAACGAGCCGGGAACGTGGGCGAGATCGACCGCATCCTCCGCGACGCCGCATTTGCGAAGCCCCGCCCTTGCCCCCCGAACGAGATGTTCGACGATAAAGTCGTTGAAACGCGAAGCCACCAAGCCGACTCTCAGCCCCCGGCCATCGTAGCTTCCTTCGAATATCTGGCTCATTGGTTCCTTCCACGGCCGTCACGGCCGGTCCGAGTGAAGCGATCTATTTTCCGTCCGCCGGCCGAACGGCGGGCAAAGGGGTCTCCAGTTCCACCGGGACGCGCTCTTCCAGTTGAAGACCATACCCTTCCAGCGCCACCAGGCGCCAAGCCTCGTTCGTCATGATGCGAATGCGCGTCATCCCCAGATCGGCCAGAATCTGCGCGCCGATCCCGTATTCGCGCAATCTCGATGTTGGGCCCTGTTGCGGGGCCTCTTTCTTCTCGTCCGAGGGAAGCGGCTCCCGCCTCGGGTGGGGCACCTCCTCGCTCATCGAATCGGGATGGAGGAAGACCAGGGCACCCCGCCCTTCTTTCTGAATGGCGCTGAGCGCATTCCGGAAGCGATCGGTGCAATCCGACCGGAGGAGGTTGAAAATATCCATGATCCCGTGGGAAGGCTGCACGCGAACCAGCACCGGTTCGTCCGTTTCGACATCTCCCGCCACGAGCGCAAAGTGAAGACGGCCGCTGGTCCGGTTCCGGTAAATCACCGCCCGGAACTCTCCGTACTGCGTCGGGAGCCCGACCTCCTCCACGCGCTCGACAAGACGCTCGTGCCGCATCCGGTAGGCGATCAGATCCTTGATGGTCACGACCGAAAGATTGTGCCTGCCCGCGACCGCCGTCAGGTCGGGAAGGCTAGCGAAGGCCATAAATCCATTCTGTCATGGTGTCAGGTCGATGGACGGGCTGGCGTTTGACTTGATCGCCGTCAGAATCGTGTGGGCGCGATCGAAGGCGCTGATCCCCGTCGTCACCCCTTCCCGCGCCTCGATGGAAACCGTAAAAGGCGTGTTGAAGGCCGAGCCGTTCCGGTTTTGATCCACCATCATGGGAAGCCCGAGCGCCTCGACCCGTTCGGGCGTAAGCGAAAGACAGACAAGACCCCGGCCCTCTTTCGTCATGAAATTGATGGCCTCGGGCGTCACCTTCTCGGCCGCCATGACGAAGTCGCCCTCGTTTTCGCGATCTTCATCATCAACCAGAATGACGATCCGGCCCTCGCGAATGTCTCCCAGCGCTTCTTCAATCGTCGAGAAGACAGGCCTCTCATCTTTCTTCTCTGGCATGGCGGTCGAATCAAGCATAACCGTGCTCTTTCAGCGTACCCAGGGAAACGCCGCCCGGCTTCCCTCCGGCCGCGGCGTGAGGCGAGAGAAGTTTTTCCACATATTTTCCGATCAGATCGGCTTCGAGATTCACCGCTGCGCCGTCCCGCTTATCGGTGAGCGTTGTCTGATCGCTGGTGTGCGGGATAATGGCGATCGAAAAAGTCTCCTCATCGCAGGCGGCCACCGTCAGACTGATACCGTCCACAGCGACGGAACCTTTATGGACAACGTAGCGCATGACCTCGGGCGGCGCCTCCACCGTCAGCCAGATGGACTCTCCATCCGCGCGGCGGCTTCGGATTCGGCCCATCCCGTCGATGTGTCCCGTGACCATATGGCCGCCCAGGCGATCTCCCAGCGCAAGCGCCCTTTCGAGATTGACGCTGTCTCCGGTCTGAAGAGGGCCCAGATTGGTGAGCCGGAGGGTCTCGGGCGAAACATCCGACTCAAATGCCCCCCCTCCAAAAGCCACCACCGTCAGGCAGGCGCCGTTGACCGCAATCGAGTCCCCGACTTTCACCCCCTCCAGCAGGGGGCCAGCATCCACGGCAATCCGGGCGCCGTCGCTGCCGGAGCGGATAGATTGAATTTTTCCGACCGCTTCGATGATGCCGCTAAACAAGTGAACTCTCCTTCAGGTCCGCCCAAGGTGGTTTTCTCAAGTACCCTTCTATCAATATGTCATCGCCAATTCGCTGACGATCTACATGAAGCAACCCGGAGTTTCCCTCCAGCCGGTCTATCTCCGCCCCGGAAATGGCCCCGGGGAGGCCTCCATCGCCGATAATCATCGGCGCGACAAACGCCATCAGCTTATCGACGAACTCTTCTTTCAAGAAGGCACCGTGGACTCTTCCGCCTCCCTCCACAAGGAGATGACGGACGCCCCTTTTGCCCAATTCCAGGAGCAAAGGCGTCAGGGCCACGCGCCCCTCGGGATCAGAGGGAAGGCGAACCACCTCAGCCCCTGCACGCGTCAATCCTTTCTCGTTTTCGCGATCGGCACCTTCCGTTGCGGCGACAATTGTAGCAACGCCTCGATCAGGAGGCAATGATCGCGCTCCCACGGGGGTACGCAGACGGGAATCTAAAACAACGCGGATGAGGGGTTTGCCCTCTCTCCCTTCAGGACGCGCTGTAAGAAGCGGATCATCTTTCAGGACGGTTTCGACGCCCACCAGAATGGCGTCCACCCGGTCGCGGAACTCATGGGCCCAGGCACGCGATTTCTCACCCGAAATCCATCGCTCCCCGCCCGACGGGGGGGCGATTTTACTGTCCCGGCTCATGGCGACCTTGAGGGTAACGAACGGGCGGCCTTCTTCTACGGACACGAAAAAAGCTTCGTTCAGGCGGACGGCCTCTTCGGCGCAAAGACCGGTCTCGACGGAGACGCCGCCCGAGCGGAGTATCTGAAACCCCTTGCCCGCAACGCGCGGGTCGGGATCTCCGGAGGCGGCAACCACGCGGGAGATGCCCGCCTCGACAATGGCCGGTGCGCAGGGAGGGGTTTTTCCTTGATGAGCGCAGGGCTCCAGTGTGAGGAAGAGCGTGCCGCCGCGAGCGCGAGCGCCCGCCTCTTTGAGGGCAAGCGCCTCGGCGTGCGGCGCTCCGGCGCGCTCGTGCCAGCCACGTCCGACAACATTTCCTTCGGAGTCGAGAACAATCGCGCCCACCATCGGATTGGGGCTGGTGCGCCCCATGGCGCGCGCCGCGAGCGCGAGCGCCTCGCCCATGAGTTGGTGGTCTGCTTCTTTAGAGGACACAGGGTTTCCCGGAAGCGCAGGAATCCTAATGGACTTCGACCCTTTGGTAGGCGCCGTGTTCGATGGCGGCCTGGGCGGCGGCCAGGCGGGCGATGGGCGCCCGATAGGGCGCGCAGGAGACGTAGTCCATCTTCACCATGTGGCAGAACTCCACCGAGCTGGGCTCGCCGCCGTGCTCACCGCAAATGCCCACCTCGAGGTTATCCCGGGACTTGCGTCCGCGCTCGATCCCGATCTCGACCATCTCGCCGACGCCCTCGCGATCGACAGCGACGAACGGATCGCGGGAGACGAGGCTTTTCCCGATGTAATCGGGAAGGAAGCGCCCGGCATCGTCGCGGCTGAGGCCGTAGGTCATCTGGGTGAGGTCGTTCGTGCCAAAGCTGAAAAATTCGGCCGTCTCGGCGATCTCGCCCGCGCGCAGGCAGGCACGGGGAAGTTCGATCATCGTCCCGACAAGGTATCGGACCGTGATGCCCTGCTCTTCCATGACCCGGGCCGCGGTTCGCCGGACAATTTCCTCGTTGAACTTCCACTCCCGCTCTCCGGAAGTGAGCGGCACCATGATCTCGGGAAATGCGTTCAAACCTTTCTTCTTCACCTCGCAGGCGGCCTCGATGATGGCGCGCGCCTGCATCTCGCATATTTCGGGAAAGGTCACCACGAGGCGGCACCCCCGGTGGCCGAGCATGGGGTTTTGCTCCTTGTGAAATTCGGTCGCCCGGCGGACGGCCTCGACATCGATTTTCAGGATTGCGGCGACATCCTCCATGTCCTCGTCGGTCTTGGGGAGGAACTCGTGCAGGGGCGGATCGAGGAGGCGGATGGTCACGGGCCGCTCCTTCATGACGTTGAAGATGCCGATGAAGTCACCGCGCTGGAACGGAAGGAGGTTGGCGAGGGCCTCGCGCCGTTCTTTTTCATTCTCGGCCAGGATCATCGCGCGGACGTGATCGATGCGGCCTTCCTCGAAAAACATGTGTTCGGTGCGGCAGAGACCGAAGCCCTCGCATCCGTACTTGAGCGCGGCTTCGCTGTCCACGACGGTATCGGCGTTCGCACGCACGCCGAGGGTACGAAACTCATCGGCCCAATGCATCAGCGTGGCGAAGTCTCCCGCCAAAGTGGGCTGGACAAGATCGGCCTGACCGAGGATGACGTCCCCCGTATTTCCATTGAGGGATATCCACTCGCCTTCACGGACCACTTTTCCATTCGCGCGAAACAGCTTTTCGTTCGACCGCACGTCCAGGGCGCTGCATCCCGCGACGCAGCACTTGCCCATCTGGCGGGCGACGACAGCGGCGTGAGAGGTCAGCCCGCCACGGGCCGTGAGGATGCCCTGCGAGACGTTCATGCCCATGATGTCCTCGGGGCTCGTCTCCTGGCGCACGAGGACGACAGGCTCGCCCGCTTCCGCTTGGGCGACGGCTTCGTTGGCCGTGAAAACCACCTTCCCGACCGCGGCCCCCGGCGAGGCGGCCAGCCCCTGCGCGAGGATATGGGAATCCCCGTTGACATCAATGGCCGGGTGGAGGAGTTGATCAAGGCTGTCCGCGTCCACACGTCGCACCGCCGTGCGCTTTTCGATGAGTCCCTCGCTCACCATCTCGACCGCAATCCGGACGGCGGCGGCGGCCGTCCGCTTGCCGTTCCGCGTCTGAAGCATGAAGAGCTTGCCGTTCTGGATGGTGAACTCCATGTCCTGCATGTCCTTGTAGTGATCTTCCAGGCGCGCGCAGATTTCCTCGAACTCGTAGAAGCATTCCGGCATGCGCTCTTTCAAATCTGAAATGGGCTGCGGCGTGCGGATGCCCGCGACAACGTCCTCGCCCTGCGCGTTGAAGAGGATCTCCCCGTAGAGCGCTTTTTCCCCGGTCGAGGGATTGCGCGAGAAAGCCACGCCCGTGCCACAGTCATCGCCCATGTTGCCGTAGACCATGCACTGCACGTTGACCGCCGTTCCCGAATCGTTCGAGATATTGTAGAGACGCCGGTAGGTGACCGCCCGCTCGTTGTTCCACGACTTAAACACCGCCTCGACCGCCATGCGAAGCTGCTCGTATGGGTCCTGAGGAAAGGCCGACCCGGTTTTGGTTATGACGAGTTCTTCGTAGTCCTTGACGAGTGCGGCCAAATCGTCCGCAGACAGATCGATGTCGTTCTCGGCACCCCGGCGCGTTTTCATCGCCGTCAGCTGCGTCTCGAAGTCGCTGTGCTCCATGTCCAGCACCACGTTTCCGAACATGTTGATGAACCGCCGGTAGCTGTCATAGGTGAAGCGCCGGTTCCCGACTTTTTTCTCCAGCGAGGCGACCGTCTCGTGGTTCAGCCCCAGATTCAGCACCGTGTCCATCATGCCCGGCATCGAATGGAGCCCCCCGGAGCGCACGCTCACCAGAAGCGGATTGTCCCCGCCGCCGAATTGCGCGCCCATGGCCTTCTCCAGGCGCCCCATGTTTTCCTTCACCCCTTCCCAGAGGCCGACGGGAAACTCGTTCGACCTCAGGTAATCGACGCAACATGTCGTCGTGATCGTAAAGCCCGGCGGCACCGGTATGTCGAGGTTCGCCATCTCCGCCAGGTTCGCGCCCTTGCCCCCTAGCAATTCGCGCATCTCCGCGCTGCCCTCGGTCAGTCCCCCGCCGAAGGCATAAATCCACTTATCCGCCATCTCAACAGCTCCCCCTTGCAAAAAAGGCCGGTCGGTTTATGAAAGAGGTTTGGAGCTATGTTTGCAGCCCAATGGCAAGAATGATGGAAAGCCGGGGTGAGATCAAGGAGATCAGCTCAACTTGTGGCGCGGCTCTGAATCTTCGAGAAATCGGCCACCGGGGCGAACAGCGCACCGACCTTCCCCAGCAGGGCCAGCCGGTTCCGCCGCAGTTTCTCATCCTCGGCCATCACCAGGACCTCGTCGAAAACCCGGTCCACGGCGGGCCTGAGCGCAATCACTTTTTCCATCACCCCCGTATAGGCTGCCTCCAACGTGTCTCCCGCGCCGCTCGTCAGGCCCCGGACGGGGGCCATGATCGCCGCAACCTCCCCCGCCTGGCCCTCCAGCGCCGCCGCCAGGGCACGCTCGGCCTCCTCTTCCAGCAGGGACTCAGAAAATTCCCCGCTTCCCGCACCGGTCAGAACACCCTCTTCCACGGCCTGGCGGATGATGTTGCTCACCCGCTTAAAGGTCGTCGTCAGCGGCTCGAAGGTCTCGCTGCGGGCGGCCAGCTTCTCCACCGCCCGGAGCCGGGCCGCCGCGTCGGCCGGATCGTGCCAGCCCGTATCGTCCGCCGCCGAGAGGACGGCCTCCACAATATCGGTCCGCTCGGCGGAACGCGCGAGGCCCGCCGAGACGCGGTTTCTCAGAAAATCCGTCATCCGCCCGAGGGCCGCTTCTTCGCCGTCCTTGAACATGTCATTCAGCGGCCCCAGCGCCTTTTCGGCCCAAGCCGCGAGGGAAATCCGGTAGCCGCCCCCGATGAGGATCTGGAGGATGGCGTTCGCCGCCCGCCGCAGGGCGTAGGGGTCCTCCGAGCCGCTCGGCACGTAGCCCAGCCCTATCATCCCCGCCAGCGTGTCCATCCGGTCGGCGAGGCCCACGACCGCGCCCGCCTCGCCCGAGGGAAGCGCATCCCCCTCCCCGCGGGGGAGATAGTGCTCGAAAATCGCCTTTCCGACCTCCGGGTCGATTCCGGCGCGTTCGGCGTATTAGCGGCCCATGAGCCCCTGAAGCTCTGGAAATTCGTACACCATTCCACTCGTCAGGTCCGCCTTGCAGAGGCGCGCCGCCTCGTCTGCGCGCTTCATGAGCATTTCATCCCCCGGAAAGAGCGACCCCGCGAGCCACCCCGCCAGCGACCGGAAGCGCTCCACCTTCTCCCAGCTCGTGCCGAGCCGGGGATGATAGACCACCCCCTTCAGCCCTTCTGCCATCTCGTCGAGGGAGGTATCGAGATCCTGCCGCCAGTAGAACTCCGCGTCCTCCAGCCGGGCGCGCACCACGCGCTCGTAGCCCTGGCCCACGACGCCCAGATCGCGCGCCTCGGTGTTGCTGACCCCGATGAATTTCGCACTGAGCGGGCCGCCCCCCTTTTCCCGGAGGGCAAAGCAGCGCTGGTGGGTTTCGAGGGTGGAGATGATCACCTCCTCGGGAAGGTCGAGAAACCGCTCCTCGAATGCGCAGACCACCGGCGTGGGCCACTCCACGAGGTGAGCCACCTTCTCGACGAGGCGCTCGACACCCGCGGCGTCCGCCGCCAGCTCGGCCCTCGCGTTTTCCGCCGCCTCAGCAACGGCTTTCCGGACGAACGGAATTCGCCCCCCGCCCGCGCCGTCGTCCACAATGGGCTCGACCTTGTGCGCGCGCATTTTCTTCAAGTAATCGTCAAAATTTTTGACTTCAAACTCTTCCGCCCCCATGAAGCGGTGACCGCGGGTTTTGTTCCGAAATGAAGGAATCTCGCCCCCTGCGTTTCCATCCTCATTCATCCAGTTAAAGGAAATGGCCTCTCCACCGTAGATGGCGAGCACCCAATGAAGCGGTCGGACGAACGTGAACCGCCCGCTCCCCCACCGCATCGACTTGGGCGAAGGGAGTTGCCCGATCAAGTGGGCAAGTTCATACCCAAGAATTTCCCCCGTGGATTTTCCCGGGTCTTCCCTCACGAAGAAAAGCCGCTCGCCCTTGGGAGTGTCCTTCCGGCCGAGCGCCGAAACCTCGACGCCGTTCGTCCGTGCGAAGCCGAGGGCCGCCTTGGTGGGCTCGCCGTCATTGTCGAAGGCGGCCTTGACCGGCGGGCCGAGAAGCTCCTCGCTCAGGGGCTTTTGATGTTCGGCGAGGAAGGCCACGTGGAGGACGAGGCGGCGGGGCGTGCCGCAGACGGAGAGGCCCTCGTATTCGAGGCGGCTTTCCTCCAGCATCCCCCGGGCCAGCTTTTCAAACGCCGCGAGCATGCCGGTCATGTAAGTGGAGGGGATCTCCTCCGTCCCGATTTCAAACAGAAGTTCTTTGCTCACGTGATATCCCTTGGCGGTATGGAATGAATTTCGCGTCGATTAGGAAGCGGAGCCGGCGGCCTTTTTCTTTTTCTTCTTGCCCGCTTCCTTCGGGGCGAGGCGTTCCTTGTACTCGGCGACCCATTTTTTCCGCTCGTTTTCGTCCTTGATGAGCGGAAATTTCTTCTCCGCCCGCGACTGGATAAACGCCTCGGCGCAGGCGCGGGCCAGCTTGCGGATGCGCCCGATGTAGCGGGCCCGCTCGCTCACGCTGATCGCTCCCCGCGCGTCGAGGACATTGAAGGCGTGGGAGCACTTGAGCGCCTGATCGTAGGCCGGGAACGTCAGTCGCTTGTCGATGAGGCGGAACCCCTCGGCCTCGTACATGTCGAACGCCTTGAAGTTCAAATCGACGTCGGCTTCCTCGAAGTTGTAGTGGCTGAACTCGACCTCGGTCTGGTGGTGAATGTCGCCGTAGCTGACCTCGGCGCCCGTCTCCGGTTCGCGCGACCAGACGAGGTCGTAGACCGATTCCACCTTCTGGAGGTACATGGCGATCCGCTCGATGCCGTAGGTCAGTTCCGCCGAGACGAGGTCGAGGTCGAGCCCGCCCGCCTGCTGGAAATAGGTGAACTGGGTGACTTCCATCCCGTCGAGCCAGACCTCCCAGCCGAGGCCCCAGGCGCCGAGGTTGGGGGATTCCCAGTCGTCCTCCACGAAGCGGATGTCGTGGTCGAGCGGGTCCACGCCCAGATCACTCAGGCTGTCGAGGTAGAGCTGCTGCACATCGAGGGGCGAGGGCTTCAGGATGACCTGGAACTGGTAGTAGTGCTGAAGCCGGTTCGGGTTCTCGCCGTAGCGCCCGTCGGTGGGCCTTCGGCTCGGCTCGACGTAGGCGACGTTCCAGGGCTCGGGCCCCAGGGCGCGCAGGAACGTGGCCGGGTTCATGGTTCCCGCGCCGACCTCGATGTCGTAGGGCTGCTGGATGACGCAGCCCTTTTTCGACCAGAACGCCTGAAGGCGAAGGATCACTTCCTGAAAAGTCATGCGATGAACTCCCGGTGGAGCGCGCGGACGGCGTCTTCGGCCTGGGCTTCCTGGACGATCACGGAAATGGAAATCTCGGAGGTGGAAATCATCATGATGTTGATCCGCTCGCGCGCCAGAGCCGCAAAGGTGCGCGATGCCACCCCCGCCTGGCTCTTCATGCCAATGCCGACGACGGAGACCTTGGCCACCGCGTCGTCGCGCGTGATCTTTCCGGCGTCGCCCCCGGCGTGGGTCTCACACATGACGCGCTCGGCCTCTTCGGCGGTATCGCGGTTCACCGTGATGGAAATGTCGGTGAGGCCGTGATCGCTCACGTTCTGGACGATCATGTCCACGATGATCGATTTCTCGGCCAGGGTTCCGAACAGAGAGGCGGCGATGCCCGGACGGTCGGCCACGCCGACGGCGGTGAGCTTGGACTGTTTTTTGTCGCAACTGACGCCGTTGACGGCGGGCGCTTCGATTCCACCTGTGTCGGGGGTGATCAAGGTCCCCTCTCCCTCAGTGAAAGACGATCGAACGACAAGCTGAAGCCGGTATTTGGCGGCCAGGTCCACCGAGCGGGGCTGGAGCACCTTGGCCCCCAGCGATGCCAGCTCCATCATCTCGTCATAGGATATCCGCTCGAGCCGCCGGGCGGAAGGCTCAATTCTGGGATCGGCGGTATATACCCCATCCACGTCGGTGTAAATCTCGCAGAGGTCGGCCTCGAGCGCCGCCGCGAGAGCGACGGCCGTGAGGTCGGAACCGCCCCGGCCGAGGGTCTGCTCTTCGTTGAACTGATCCACGCCCTGAAATCCGGCGGCGATGACGACCTTCCCCCCGTCCAGCTCCTGATGAATCCGCTTGGGTTGAATCGTGCGGACGCGGGCGCGGGTGTGGGTGCCCTCGGTCCGGATGCCGGCCTGGCCGCCGGTCAGGGAGATGGCCGGGACGCCCCGACTGCTCAGGGAGATGGCCAGGAGGGAGCTCGTGATGCGCTCGCCCGAGGCGAGGAGGATGTCCAGCTCTCTTCCCGCCGGGTCGGGTGAGAGTTCGTGTGCGAGGTTGATGTACCTGTCCGTCTCGCCCGCCATCGCGCTGACGACGACGATGACGCGATCCCAGTTCCCCCGCGTGGCGGCGATGCGGCCCGCGACGTTTTGGATGCGCTCCAGATCGGCCACGGATGTTCCGCCGAATTTCTGGACGATGAGGCTCATGTCGGGGGCTCTCCGGCGTTTTGAGCCGCTCAGGCGGCGAGGAGGCGCTCGCGGAGCGTCCTGGCGGTCAGCGGACGGGATGTTTCGCACAGCCGCTCGCTGAAGGTTCGGGATGCCGCGTCATTTCCGGCGGAGCGGTTTCGCCCGGAAAGTTTCGCCCAAAGACCGGCGAGGGCATCTGTGAAATGCGGCGGCGAGGCGGGGGGAGCGAGGCTGCCGCCTTCCCAGTCGGCCATGGCATAGGGGACCGGGCCGCGTTCACGGCGTCGGCTTTCGGTCGATGCGATGTGGTCCGACAGAACGAGGATGCGACAGGGACCTTCGCCCGGATTTTCGATAAAAGGAGCAAGAATTTCCGCGTCGAGGGCTTCGATGGCGGCGATTTTCGCGGCCGTGTCGCCGCGCTCGGAAGCCTCGGCGGCGCCGTCCGTAAACAAGAGAACGAAATCGCTCGCCCCCAAGGCCTTTCGCGCTGCTTCAACCGTGGCGTTTCCGCTCGCGGAGCTATCGCTGGCGATGCGGATGACCTCCGCCCCGCCGAGCCGGCCCATGCCGAGGATCGCCGGCTCCCCCGCGACAAACGTCACGCGCCGGCCACCCAGGGCTTGAGAGATGGGAGGGGGGCTGGCGCTTTGCCCGCCTCCCCAGAGCCACAGGCTGTTGGCGGCAAACATGGTGGACTCGAGCTTCTCGCGCATCTGGGGATGGGTCGCCAGAATCATTTGCGAGTCGTTGACGATGTGAACGAAACGCCGAGCCGTATCGGAGGTGGGAAGGTGCCTGTCGATGGTGTCCCCCACGATATCGTGTGGCGAAGAGAAGCCGGCCAGGGCGTCTTCAGGCACGCGGAACCCCGCCTTGCGGTAGGTCAGAACCGCCCTGTGGCCCCCAATCGGGTAAAGCCGGATTTCCTCGCCGGGATCGGCCGCGAGATGCGCTTCAAGATAACCGACAAGCTGCGCCCCTTCCTCGTCCGAGACGCCGCACCCGATCGGGTCGAACATCACCACGTTCGTCGCGCCCGGCTTGAGGCATACAAAATTCGCCCGGAATGCGACTTCCTCCTCCCTGAGCACAATGTCCGCCCCGGCCGCTTCCATCACGGCGCCGGAAATATGGTCATAGCCGAGAAGCGCGCAAAGAGCATTGTCCGGAGCCTGTCCGGAAGATGCGGGGCCCCATCCGCCCGCCTGTCCTTCGGCCGCCATGCGGTCCAGGAAGGGCGAATCCGCCGCCTCGAGGGGAGTGCGCCCACCCAGCTCCTCAAGCGGTTTGTCGGCGATTCCGCTGGCCACGACAACAAGGACTTTCACGGGATTTCCCCTCTCCGTTTCCCGCCGGCGAATCAGACGAACTGGATGCCGTCCGACTCGACCCGGATGAGCGAGTACTCCGGCTTCACGACATCGAGGCGCGAAATTTCTTCCAATGCCTTCTTCATGTTCTCTTCTATCGCCTCGTGCGTCATCAGAACCAGCGGGACATGATCTTCCCTGCCAGCGCGCCCTTTTTGGAGAACCGTCTCCAGGCTGATTTCATGATCTCCGAAAACGCCTGAAATACGGCTGAGGACGCGGGGAAGATCCAGCGCGGAAAATCGAACGTAGTATGAAGTCCGCACCTCTCTCGGCGAGAGGATTCCCAACCGTTGGCGGGAGTCGGGCAAAAACGCCGCCGCGGGAAGGCGTGACTGCCCGCCGCTCCTGAGCCAGCGGGCCACCTCGATGATGTCGCCCACAACCGCGCTGGCCGTGGCCGCCGACCCCGCCCCCTGACCGATGAAAGCCTGAGGGCCCGCGTTCACGCCCGAAACGGCGACGGAATTGAAGACGCCCCCGACCTGGGCCAGGGGATGGTTTTCCGGAAGGAGGGCCGGATGAACCCGTATGTCGAGCTTTCCTTCCGTCTCGCGGGCAATCGCAATCAGCTTGACCCGAAAACCGAGTTCTCTTGCAAAAGCGATATCGGCGGCAGTGATGTTCCGAATTCCCTCGGTTGGAATCGAATCAATATCCACAGGGGTTCCATAGGCCAGATTCGCGAGGATGGCGATCTTGTGACTGGCATCCACCCCGTCGATATCGAACGCCGGGTCGGCCTCGGCGTAACCCAGCTCCTGCGCTTTTTTTAGGGTCTCGCCGAAATCGGCGCCCTTTTCGGTCATTTCGCTCAGGATAAAATTGCAGGTGCCATTCAGGATTCCGACCATTCCCTCGATCCGGTCGGCAGCGAAACCCTCGCGCAGGTTGCGCACAATCGGAATCCCGCCCGCGACGGAAGCTTCGTATCCGAGGGGACAGCCGGCGCGCTCCGCCGCCGCAAAAATTTCTTCGCCATGCACGGCGAGAACGGCTTTGTTGGCCGTTATCACGGGCTTGTTGTTGCCCAGCGCCCGAAGGATATGCGTGCGGGAATCTTCCGTGCCTCCGATGAGTTCGGCGACGATGTCGATCTCGGGATCGTCAATCAGACCATTGGCGTCGGAGGTGAGATTTTCCTGCGGAACCCCCTGCGCACTTTTCCGGTGCGCGCTCCGATCGGCGATGCGGCTGACAACGACTTCCACCCCAAGCCTTCGCTTGATGAGCGCACGCTGCTCGTGCAGAAGATTGACTACCCCGGTTCCAACCGTACCGAG